>JACRBF010000044.1 GCA_016213175.1 Chlamydiia bacterium | reverse complement strand
TGCTCATCGATTTTTTCGAGAGGTATCTTATGCTGGTCTGCAGTATAGACTTTTGGATCCACGAGGCTTTCGGCAGTAAAAGAGGGATTAGACACTTCTCAGAGAGTAGTTTTATGCCTTCTAAAAGTCAACGGGAATATACCCGTTCCACCTCAAAGGCGCCCAAAGCAAATCGATTCAAATCCTCTCAAATCGAATAAAAAAGCGAGGTTAATATTAAGTCAATATTGACCTCTGCTTTTTTTATTCGATTTTAGAGAGATTTCAATTCGATTTTCTTGGGTGCCTTTGAGGTGGAACGGGTATGGCTCTTGCTAACAATCTCTTAACGAGAAATGACAAATCAGGTATTGGGAGGTTATGTTCAGTAGGAGAAAGTGGGTCTTTATTGCCCTGGGGATCGCTCTCTTGGGTCTAGGGGGTATGAACCTGTATCATGCCTTTACCCTTCCGCAGGCTATAATTATCGATAAGAGTGCGTACCCCTGCTTAGGATCTGCCCGGGCGGGGATCGAATTGATCCTCTTTGAAGATCTTCGGTGCACAGCATGTCAAGAATTTAGTCAGAAGGTGTTGCCAGGGATTCAAAAAATTTATATCGATTCCGGGATCGCGCAGCTCCTCCTAATTCCTCTGGCCTTTAGCGATTCTTCGCAAAGGCTTGCTAATGCCGCGCTTGCAGTTTTTGCCCAATCCAATGCCCTATTTTTCCCTTTTTTACAGCAATTATTCGCCCAATTTCCGAATGGAGAACCCTCTTTGGAAGAGCTTGTTACCTTAGCTTCCTCCCTAGGGATTCAGGATTTGAGTGCTTTTGTTACAGACGTTGAAGAGGACAGATTCAATGCGGCTTTGAAATCCCATCTCATTCTTGCAAGAAGGCTGACACGCGATGCGCTGCATACTCCCGCTCTCCTGATTAATCGGGAGCTTGCCGAAGGAGACTCATGGGAAGAAATCGCCTCTCAAATCGAGCGGGCGCGAAATCAGGAAATGCAAAGTTATTTGCGATAATTGGTACTATGTGATGGGGCGTCTTTATACTGCATGGGTTATCGCTCTCGTTGGATGCGCCGTTAGTATCTATTTTGGGGAGATTTTATGGGTAGAGCCTTGCAGGCTTTGCTGGTATCAGAGGATGGCGCTTTTCCCACTTGCCTTGATTTTGGGCATGGCCGTGTATCGAGGCGATGCTTCAGTGGTCCATTATTTATGGCCCTTCATCATCTTTGGGGCATTGATTGCTCTGTATCAATCTCTTGCCATTCATTATCCAACACTTGGCGTATGCAAGCAAGGATGCTCAGAACCGATCTTTTCTCTTTTCAACCTTTTTACTTTCCCGGATTTCAGCGCCACGGGTTTTGTCGTCATTGGTTTGCTCCTTCTCAAAAAATCGAATTGCAGTGGGTAGCTGCTGCGGTGTAGAATGTCCTGCATCTAGAAAAATTTGATTTGGATAGGTTTTTGCATGGCAAAACTCTATTTTCGTTATGGAACTGTCGGGAGCGCAAAGACGCTGAATTTACTGGCAGTTGCCCACAACTACCGGCAGCAGGGGAAAAAGGTGCTGCTTATGAAGCCCAATTTCGAGATCCGATTTGGGAGAGAGAGGATCAAGTCGAGGGCTGGTTTGGAAATGCAGGCGGACATCCTCATCGTGGATGAAACGTCTCTGCAGGGCATCGATTATTCTGGCACGAGTTGCATTCTCGTAGACGAAGCGCAGTTTCTCTCTGCGAAAGTGATCGAAGAGCTCCGAATGATTGTGCTCCGGTGGAATATTCCGATCCTTTGCTATGGTCTGCGCACCGATTTTAAGTCGCGTCTTTTTGAGGGAGCCTCCCGTTTAATGGAATTGGCCGATTCGATCGAAGAGGTGAAGGCTACCTGCTACTATTGTAATCGAAAGTCCATTATGAATTTAAAGCATGTGAATGGCTCTGCCACCAATGAGGGACCATCTGTGGAATTGGGTTCTGAGGAAAAATATTTTCCCGCCTGTTACCAGTGCTATTGCAAAGAACTCGAAAAATCCCACTCTTTTAAACATCAAACCGATCGAGTCCGAATTTGATCTCTTTGCGCAAACGCAAGATGCCGTAGAGATTGAACAAGAGGAGTAGGGCTCCTGCAAGGGACATGACGCTAAAGGCATGGAGAGGTTTTGTGAAGGCAAATAGAGGAAGCATAATGCATGCATAGAGGTAGTAAATCAAAGGCCCTTTTCGAGGCGAAAGGAATTTTGCGCACTTGACACCCACTACAAAATAGGAAAGGATCGTGGTGTAGCCGAGCAAGAATAAAAACAGCGGCATGAAGTAGGGCATGTAGGGAAAGTGGAGTCCCAGCGCCTCTTGAACCATGAGGGAAACATCGATCCCCGATTTCCAGTAGTCTGTTGCAAGAACGACTAAAACACTCAAAGTGCAGATGACGAAGGTATCGAGGAAAATACCGAGGATTGTCAAAGAGGAGAGGCGTTCAAACTCTTTTGTGCGGCTCTCCGCGTAGATAATGGATGTATAACCAATTCCGATATCTCCCGAGTAAGCGCCTCTGGAAATGCCCATGGAAATAGCAAGAGAGGTGGTGCTGCCGATAAACCCCCCTTCAGCAGCCTTTCCTGTAAAGGCGGATCTGACGATTTCTTGCAAGACGAGGGGCAGTTCCGCTCTTTGAGCAATCAACACCCAGATACACATGACGAGATAGAGAACAACGAAGAGAGGAATGATGGCGCTGCATACCTCTCCTACGCGTTTGATGCCACCGAGGGCTACAACAATGGTTGCCACCAGTAGGATTGCGACAATAAGGCGTAAATCGATACCCCAGTTGACGGACATGCTCTCTGCCATGACGTTGAACATGAAAATTTCCACGCCGTAGATGCAGAGGAGGATCGATACGACGGGCGCGATCCATTTGCTCTTATAAGCCAAAGGCAGAAAATACATAGGGCCGCCATCATAGTTGTTGGAACTGTTTTTTACGCGGTGCTTTAACCCGAGATACGCTTCTGCGTACTGAATCAACATTCCGCACAGCCCTCCAATCCACGTCCAGAGGAGCGCACCAGGTCCGCCGATTTGCACAGCCGTGCAAATGCCCACCACATTACCGATGCCGATACAGCCGCCGATTGCGGCAAAGAAAGCCTTGAGCGGGTGGATGCCCCGTTTTTCTTTTGTATTTTCTCGAAAAAACAAGAAAAAAGAGAGGAGGATCATGCCAAATTTGCGGATTTGGAAAAAACGGGAGCGCATTGAGAAATAGCCGCCTAATAGGACGATAAGGACAAAGGCTAAATGACTCCAGATAAGGTGGTTGATATTTTCGATGAGAGAGAAGAGGGCATCCATATTTGGATCATCTAAATTTCATTCAATTCATTCAATAGAAGAAACGGCTCTTTCCAATGATAGCGATCGAGAAGACCCTTGCAAGAGCGACCCAAGATCCGGTGGGCAAGATACAGAGCTTCGATGGAGGCAAGTCCGCTGGAAGGATCTGGACATTCAGTTTGTTTGCGCGGATAGGCGGTGCGATAAGCGCCTGGAAGCGATCTGGCTTCCATGTGCGGCAATTGTTTTTCCATGACAGCCGCAAGTCGCCATGTTCCATCGATCAGGAGCAGCCCGTAGGGGGCGTCGTCTTGCGTGAGCGGAGGCGCGCCTACCTTCAAGAGAAGGTAGTTAGAAAGAGGAGGAAGCGTGCCTGCGGGGTAGGAGAAAAAGAGGAGATCCTCTCTCGTTTCTAGTCCTGCAAGCGAGCACTTTTTGAGATTTTCACGGCGGTGGCGCAGGATGAGGGTACAAGGGGTCATAAAATTTTATGGGGGGTGGCATTGCGTAGGTGTTTAGGGATTTCAAAGAGGAACCGCGAGGGGTTCGTGGGATGCGATTTCCCCATGCGCATACGAGAGCGGGACATGCTTAAGATAAGCCGTTGCCGCGCTCGTGTAATACCCACATAGAAAAGGCGCCGCTCCTCTTCGATCCCTGTTGCCGCCATGCTCTTTTCGTGCGGGAGAATATGATCTTCTAGCCCTACGATGAAACAGATAGGAAATTCGAGCCCTTTTGCGCTATGAAGCGTCATCAGCTGGACTTTATCCTCTCTTGGTTGTTTGAGTGCAGAAGGAAAGTGGGAGCGTGTCAAAGCGGTGGTGGCGACGAAATCTTGGAGAGAACATTCCGCAGGATTGGTTTCTTGTTCATATTGCGCCAGCGCATTGACACATTCCTGTACGTTTTCCCATTTAAAGAGGCGCATCTTGTCGCTTTTTACCTCCTCCTCAATGGCTTTTTTGTATTGAATCTCTTCCAAAAGCCATATGAGCGCGTCTGCAAGAGGAGGGGTGGCAAAGCGGCCTCTTGCTTTTTTGATCAGTTCTAAAAAGGAGCGAATGCCGGAGAGCCCCTTTGGATGGGCGGAGAATGCTCTTTTCCCCTCAGCTACTTCTTCGAGCACGTGCCAAAGAGGTACTTTAGCCGCCCTATTTTCTTGTGTGAGAACATCGAGAAACGAATCGGAAATGCCCCTGCGAGGGACATTCAAAATCCGCAAAAGAGCCTCCTCATCTTGTCCATTGGCAATGACCCGCAAGTAAGCGAGTAAATCTTTGATTTCACTCCTTTCCGAAAATTCCAAGCCCCCAAACACTTCATAGGGAATTCCCCGTATCCAATGGCTATTTTTTTGCCAAGAAGCCTGGAGAAGAGAGAGTTCGAATTGGCGCGACAGAGCGTTCGATCGGTAGAGGATCGCCATATCCTTCCATTGAAGCCCCTCCTGATCGCGGATACGGATGAGTCTTGCGATAACAGCTTCCGCCTCATCCACTTCCGTAGGCGCATTGAATACCTCTACGAGATCGCCTCTTGCGCCCGCAGTCCATAATTTTTTGGGATGCCTATTTTTATTGTGGGCGATCACAGCGTTTGCCGTCTCGAGGATCACTTGAGTGGAGCGGTAATTTTGGTCTAATGTGATCGTCTGATCTGAGGCAAAATGGAGAATATGGCTTACTTCAGCCCCGCGCCAGCCGTAGATCGACTGATCGTCGTCGCCTACCACGCACAGGTTTTTATATTTTGCGGAGAGAAGCTCAGCCAAGCGAAATTGCGCTGGATTTGTATCTTGGTATTCATCGATCATCAGATAGCGGAAGCGCTCTTGATAGCGATCCAGCGTTTCTGGATGTTCTTCGAAAAGGCGGATGGCCAAGTTGATGAGATTATCGAAACTGACTGCGTTGTGGGCGCGCAAAGTGGATTGGAGTCGCGCATAGAGGTCTTTGGAAAATTGATCATGCCACGTATGCCCTTCTTGAATTCCTTGATAGGACGCCTCATTGAGAGCGGATCTCGTGGGGGCGAGCGAGGGAAGCTCCCCTTCGTGGCCGAGCATATCCCTGGCGAGGTGTTTAATGAGCCGCTCCAAATCCCTCTCGTCATAGAGGCTAAAATCGCGGGTGTAGCCCAATTTTACGATCTCTCTACGCAGCACTTGCATGCAAAAGCTGTGGAACGTGGAAAGGGTGACCGCACGGGAGGCTTCAGCGTCGATGAGCGCGCGCACTCGTTCTCGCATTTCAGAGGCCGCCTTATTCGTGAAGGTAAGCCCTAGGATTGCTTGAGGGGAGATGTGTTTTTCGCGGATGAGGTGGGCGATTCGATGGACGATGACGCGAGTTTTCCCGCTGCCCGCACCCGCGAGGATCAATAAACGCCCATTGGAGGCATGCACCGCTTTTTTCTGGGAATCGTTCAACATTAGACTTCTTTCGAAGCTCAGGCTTCGTTGATTTTGGGGATTATACCAAACGCAACAAATAACTTCATATTTGAGCTTCGAAAAAAGTCTATTAGACCTCTTGGTCTATTTAAATAGGCGCAGCAACTCGGTTCTAATATCGGCAAGAGTAGCATTCTTAGCCAACTTTCGAGGAATCACGACGATTTCGAGACCGGCAGGGAGGAGGTCCCTAGAGAGGCGGAACGCTTCCCGGATAAGCCGCTTAAAACGGCTCCTCTCGGGGGCAGATCCATAGCGGGAAGAGGCGGTAATGCCGAGCCGCTGCCGCCTTCCCCTTGCGTAATCGATACACATCCGTTCGCCAACGAGGCGGCAGCAGCTCCGAGCGATGGACTTGAATTCGCGCCTCTTTAGAAGGCGGTCTTCTTTTCTAAAGGTCAGGCGGCCAGGCGTTTGCGTCCCGCATTGCGGCGACGGCGGATGACTTTGCGGCCGGAGGTTGTGGCCATGCGGGCTCGGAAGCCGAACTTGCGTTTTCGACGGAGTTTCGTAGGTTGGTAAGTGCGTTTCATGATTATTCATCCAAAAAGGGTGGTTCTTACGGTGTGCCAGGATAGCGGATTTAGGAAAAAGACTCAAGTCTTGATTCAGGACTTGAAGGCAAATGACTGGACCTGCTATAAATGTGCCTCATCTCAAGAGGTAAGCGTCTATGAAAGTCCGAGCTTCCATCAAGGCAGATGCGGCCAAGGGCGACAAAGTCGTCCGTCGCAAAGGCCGTGTGTATGTCATCAATAAGAAAGATCCAAATCGCAAACAGCGCCAGAAGGGCCCTGCAAGAAGGAAATAACATGGCAAAGAAATCCTCAATTGCTAAGCAAAAGAAACGGGAACGACTCGTAAAAAATAAGTGGGAGAAGCGCCAAGCGCTGAAGAAGATCATCCTCGATATGGCAAAGCCTATTGAAGAGAGATTGAATGCAGTCGACGCCTTGAATAAACTTCCCAAGAATTCCTCTCCTGTCCGCCTCCATAACCGTTGCCAATTTACGGGTAGAGCGCGTGGCTATCTCAGGAAATTCCAAATGTCCCGTCTGTGCTTTAGGGAGATGGCTAACCAAGGGCTTATTCCCGGAATCATCAAGGCGAGCTGGTAAGGAAAGTCTCGAGCGGCTTCCAATCTGGCAAATCTTCGTGCCAAACATAGGTGGCAGGGGAAATTTTTCCTTGCCCCCATGCACTGCGCAACGCCTCGAAGCTCATTGGTCCAATTTGCTGCTCTGCCTTGTCTACGTAATACCAAAATTTATCTGTAGGCCCTTGAAGAATGAAGCTAGGGATCGAGCTTTTCGATTCTCCCTGGAGGGCTGTCTTTTTATGCGCAGGGGCGAAAAAGATAAACATCGCCCCCAAGAGGCCGAAAAAAAATCCAATACAAAACCAGGCGTAGGGGTTTCTCCCCCTTCTGTGGGCTAGATAAGCGCCGAGAAGTCCCATGGCGCTCGCAGAGAGGATAAGAGCTGAAATAGGCATAATGCACCTGTCTGTAGATTGGAGTTAGAGGATAAGAGAAAACGGAAATAGTTTCCATGCCCTCCTCGACTTTGCTATAGTCGTTCTTTCTTAGGAGAAGAGATTATGTTCGATCAGTTGAAAAATATGGATGCCCGGGAAGTTGAGCTTCCTGATACAGTTTTTGTGCGCGATATTGAGACGAGAGTGTTTCAAGGGATTGTTCTTCAGACTCTGGCTAAGATTTCTGGCGTGGGGCTATTGGAGGGAAACCTTTTCGATAGTTTGCTTGGCAGAGAGATCGAGAGCGTGAAGGGGATTTATGTCGAGCAGGATCAAAAAAAACATTCAGTAGAGATCCGTGTCGAAGTGAATATCGTGTACGGAGTCTCTATTCCAGAAAAAGCAGAGGAGATTCAGACGCGTCTTGTCGAAGAAGTGAGCAGGTGGACAGGACTGCACGTGGCCTCTGTGCATGTTATTTTTAAAGATCTGATCACTTCTGGCGAGAGCGTGCTGCAACCAGATGGCACTGCTTCCCCCATTGGAGAATTCGAAGGAGCCTTCTAGTGACTTTTCGGCAGGCGTTTCAAGCGGTCGTACAACTCTTTACGGTATTATTTGTTTTTGTAGTTGGCGTTTTTTTTCTAGAGCTTTCTCTATCAGAGCAACTCCGATTACAAATGGCTACAGCGCTCATGGATCGTTTTTCAGCCCTTCAGCCGATTGGCCTAGGGTTTGTAGCAACGGCTTGCCTTCTTTTCGCTTTTTTTTTCTCTCTCCACCGCAAGGCACAGTTGTGTGTTCGAGAAGGCCCCCGTGCCTTATCGATCGATGCGGGGTTTTTACGTAGGGCCATTGATGAACGGTTCAAGAGACAATTCGCGGGTCAAGTTCAGGTGATGGAACTGGAGATCCTTCGTGGCAAAGTGCTCGAAGTCGCTGTGCGCATTCTATCAACAGACGGGTCGGTTCAAGAGAAGGAGATCGCATCGGTACATAAAGAACTGAAAATCCTTCTGTGGGAGAATTTTGGTTGCTCAGGCGAGATTATTCTTTCTGTGTCCACTGGATGAGAGTTTCAAGATCGCTTTTTGTGAGTCCGGGTACTTTCTCTAGCTCCTCTGCGGAGGCCATTTTGAGATTTTTGACGCTGCCGAAGTGCTGAAGCAGTTTACGCCTTTTTACGGGGCCGATCCCCGGAATTTCATCGAGCGCGCTGGAAAGGATTCGTTTTGAGCGTTTTTTTCTGTGATATTCGATTGTTTGCCGATGGGCTTCATCGCGAATCCTCTGCAAGAGAAAGAGGAGCGGGGATCTGGGATCGATCAAGATGGGATCCGGCCTGTAAGGAACATAGATTTTTTCTTGAGACAATCCCTTATCATGGCGGGCGTCTTCCTTAGTAACGGCAATTGTGTCGATGGAAGCGATCCCTAGTTTCGCAAACACCTCTAAGGCAATGCCGAGCTGTCCTTTTCCTCCATCGACGATGAGCAGATCGCAAAACTCCCCCTTCTCTTTCTCTTTTAAAAAGTGGCGCTCTAAGACCTCTTTCATCGCTGAATAATCGTCGGATTGTCCCCGAATTTTGAACAACCGTGTACGCGCTTTATCTTTTTGCCCATTCACAAAACAGGTGAGGCTTGCAACAGGATCGGTGCCAGAAATATTTGAGGTATCGAAACATTCGATGCGGCGGGGAAAGCGGTTCAGCTGCAGCGATTCCTGGAGTGCCAAGAGCATTTTTTCATGGAGCGATCTTGCGTCCTGTTCTCGGATAAAGAGCGCCTTGGCATTGAGTAGGCCCATGTCTACGAGATCCCATTTTTTCCCCTTTTTCGGGGAGAGCAGAGACACTTTTTTTTGTGCTGATTCTGAGAGGATCTCTTCGAGAGCCTTTTTTTGAGGCAGCTCTATGGGGAGTAGAATTTCTGAGGGGAAGACAGTCATGGCTTTGTAGTGCTGCAAGAGGAACGATTCTAACACTTCAGCGTCGTTGGAGGCGATGAGGTGAAAGCTAAAATGCTCTGAACCTACAATTTTGCCTTCTCGGAACATCAGGAGAGCAATCATCACCGCGTCTGCCTCTCTATGTAGCCCTAAGACATCGCAATCCTTAGCAGAAGGGTTGTCGACATGCTGCACCTCTGTGACATGTTCGATTTGCTGGATCATGCGTAAGCACGCGTCTGCCTTTTCGAACTCGAGCGCTTGCGATGCCGATTCCATCTGCTTATGCAGTTCGTCTGTCACTTCGTTGTTTTGCCCCTTGAGAAGACGCATCGCTTTTTCTAGATGCGCCCCATACTCTTCTTCGGTGCATTTACCTACGCAAGGAGCAATGCACCGTTTAATTTCGTAGAGAAGGCATGGGCGCGTGCGCATCATTAATTCCGCATCGGAACATTGCCTGAGAGGGAAGAGCCTGGAGATCAGATCATAAATTTGACGGGCAGCGAGGGCATTGGTATAGGGACCGAAGATCTCTCCGATATTTTTTGGGGGTTTCCCCTTAAAGCGCAAGAGACGAAGCATTGGCCATTTGTGTTGCGTGACAACAAGGCTGATATAGGTTTTGTCATCTTTTAACAATACATTGTATTTGGGGCGGTAGCGCTTGATGAGATTGTTTTCTAAGATCAAGGCGTCTTTTTCAGTGAGCGCAACAATTGTATCGATTGTCTCTACCTGAGCGATAAGATAGGGCGCCATTTCCCGTGGATCGCCGTTCACGGCAAAATACTGCTTGAGCCGGGCGCGGAGATTTTTCCCCTTGCCAATGTACAGCATCTGATTAGAGACATCCTTCATCAGGTAGACGCCCGGCTGATCGGGATAGAGCGTAAGAGTGGCTGGATCAAACGGCATAGTATTCAGTGTAGCGCGAATGGGGGAGGATTGCCAAATGAAGAATTTGGGATGGCAGTTCCTGATACCATTTATCAAAAATAACGTTGTATTTGAGCGCTTTGACGCAGCTGAAATACAAAGTTATTTTCGATAATTGGTATAATTTACGAGTTTGCGGAGCGTACGCAGTCTGATCCAGAGGACAATCATAATCCCTGTAATGATGAGAAAGACAACGGGGAGGGTCATGAGGGCTTTAGGGGCGAATACTCCTACGAAAAAGGTGCCAAGGACAGTGGTGCAAGAGTTGATGAACAGCATCATGGCGGAAGCGTTCGATTTGTCCTCGGCGTCTGAGATGGCCTCCGATGAGGCATTGGTATAGAGTACAGCGTCGCCTAATTGGATGAGGATTTGGGGAAGGAAAAGAGACCAGGCGCTGATCCAATGGCCCAGAAAAAAGGCTGTCATTAGAATCGTTCCTACGAAGAGGATGCCGATCCCTAAAAGCATGGCGGTGCGGGCGCTCATTTTATGGGCAAGCCACACAGTGAGAAAGGAGCCGCCGGCAATGCCGAAGGCGGGCACTAAAAAGAACACCCCATAGGCTTGGGGGGAAATGTTCATGAGATCGATCGCTATAAAGGGGGCCTCTTGCGCAAATATGAAGAGGATCGCGGTTGACAGCCCCATAAGGGCGCTCCAGAGGAGAAGCCGTCTATTTTTTAATTGATGCCAATAAGCGGTGGCAATTTTTTTAATGTTGAGCGCTTTTTCGTGCCTTTCATGGGAAGTCTCAGGCAGGAAAAGGCAGGAAAAGATCACGAATGCAGTGAAAATGAGAAACGCCCAAAATCCGCCGCGCCACCCAAAGTCTTGTGTCAAATACCCACCAACAGCAGTTCCGATCCCGGGCAAAATGGCATAGGCAAGCATAGCATAGGAGAGGACTTTGGTAGCCTCTTGTCCCGAGTGAAGATCGCCGATCATGGTATAGCCAATTTTTAACGTAACGGAGCAGCCGAGCGCTTGGATGAATCTGCCAACGCAAAGGAGGGGGTATGAGCTGGAGAAGAGGATCAATAAGGTGCCGAGGGCCGAGAGGCCCAGCCCTATGAAAAGAGTTTTTTTACGGCCGATTCGGTTGGCGAGAGGGCCATAGGGGAGCCGTCCTAGGGCTGTACCTAGGTTGAATAGGGTCATCATCCACTGAGCGCTGGGTAGGGAGAGGTGGTATTGGTTTGCAAGGAGGGGAAAGGCGGGGGTGAAAATAACCGCAGCGGTAGAAAGGAAAGAAAAAAGTAGCATGAGGATGAGAATCTGGGGGAATTGAAGGAGCGTCGCCAAGGAACTCACCGGGCTGATAGACCAGGGGAGGGGTTGTCCCGTCCCATCTAGCTCATGGTAAGTTTGTTGTGGAATTATTGTCCATAGCGGATAAAAACCGTGTATTTCTCTCTTAGGTACTGTATACTCCGTGTGCTTATGTGATTAGAACAGGATAAGATGTCAGATTTTACACAATTCAAATTGTCTCCAGAGCTTTTGAAATCTCTCGAGCAAATGCAAATTACGGCTCCGACCCCCATCCAGCAAGAGACGATCCCGCTCGCGATTGAAGGATTCGATATTCTTGCCTCTGCCCAAACGGGCTCTGGGAAGACGATTGCCTACTTACTCCCCGCCATTTTAAAATTGGCTAAAGACCCCCAATCCACCGCCTTGATTCTCGCCCCCACGCGAGAGTTGGCGGCGCAAGTGCACCAGGCATTGATGAAGCTCCAGGGCAATGCCGCTTCTTTGAAAGCGGCCCTCCTCATCGGCGGAGCTTCGATGTTCAATCAGCTTCGCGATTTGAGAAAAAAACCGCGGATCATTATCGGGACGCCGGGACGTATTACGGATCACCTGATGCGCCGCACCCTTTCTTTGGGATCTGTCCGCTTTTTAATTATCGACGAGGCTGACAGGATGCTAGATATGGGATTTGGCGTCCAATTGGATAAGATTGCCGAGTTTCTTCCTCAAACACGCCAGACGCTCATGTTTTCGGCGACGCTGCCTCCTAATATTGTGAAGTTATCCAATAAATATTTGCGCGATCCAAAAAGGGTCTCCATCGATTCCTCAAAACAAGAGGCACCTAAGATTAAGCAAGATACGCTCCATATATCGACCTCCGAAAAGCGGGCCAAGCTCACGCAAGAACTCGACCAGAGGCAGGGATCGATCATCATTTTCGTGAAGACTAAGCGCAGAGCCGAGAGCTTGGCAGAAGAGTTGCGGGAAAAGGAATACAGCGCTGATGCAATACATGGAGATCTTTCCCAAAGGCAGAGAGATCGAGCGATTCAGGGTTTTCGCAATTCTAAATGTAGGATCATCGTTGCAACCGATGTCGCTGCACGCGGGCTCGATATTCCACATGTCATGCACGTGATTAACTACGATCTTCCCGATTGTCCTGAAGATTATGTCCATCGGATTGGTAGAACAGGTAGAGCGGGCGCCGAAGGGTTTGCTATGTCCTTTATCTCCCCGGAAGAGCGGCACAAGTGGAGAGCGATCGCTCAACTCTTGAAGATTCCTTTTACCGACCAAGGCGGCGGCGGCAGGCTGGAACCAGGAAGACGCCCCTATTCTTCGCAAAGAAGGCGCCCAGGCGGACAAAAAAGAGCGCCGTATAACAGGTTTCGGTAAGTCTAGCCCACATTCTCACACATTCCGGGAAAATCTGAACGATCTGTCACGCCGTCTTTCATCCCGAGGCGGGAAACCCAGCCCTTGAGGGCTGGGTATTTTCAAAACAATGTTAGGCCGAGTCGAAGCTCGGCCTAACTTACAATCCCAGGCATTAATGCCTGGGTGTTCACAAATCGCTCGTCGTCAAAGCTGCCCAGATTCAACGATCGCAAGTGGCGTAGTATTAGATCAATACAACGCCACTTACGGTCGTTGAATCTAGAGGCTTTGACACAGCCGAAATCCCAATTCTTGAATCACGTTCGGTATAATCCATCGTCAGTCGTTGTTTCCATTCTATGAGCTTTTGCAAGGCTTGCATTGGCGTCATGTGATTGGTCTCGAGTTTCTCTAGTTCAGAGAGGATGGGATCTTTGGAAGCTGTCGGTCGAGATGCTGTAAAAAGGGAAAGCTGTTCGTCCAGTTTGAACTGCTTGCGAGGGGATTTGGCTTCAAGCTGAGCGAGCATCTCCTCTGCACGCCGCAGCGCTTTTGCGGGAAGACCAGCGAGTTTTGCGACATGGATTCCATAGCTTTTATCCGTGCCCCCTTTAACGATTTTTCTCAAGAAGACGACGCCCGACGATGTCTCTTGCACGGCTGTTTGAAAATTGCGTGCGTGGGGATATTGAGACTCGAGCTGCGTTAGTTCCCAATAGTGGGTGGTAAAGAGAGTTTTGGCTTGCGATTGGGGCGTTGTCAGGAGGAATTCGGCGACTGCCCAAGCGATCGAGATTCCATCATAGGTGCTGGTGCCCCGACCGATTTCGTCGAGCAGGATAAGGGAGCGCGAAGTGGCGTGGTTCAGAATGCCAGCTGTTTCTGTCATTTCGACCATGAAGGTTGATTGGCCTCGAGACAAATCATCGCTAGCGCCGATGCGGGAAAAGACTTTGTCGATGAGGCCAATGCTTGCCTGTGCAGCGGGAACGTAGGAACCCATTTGGGCGAGGATAACAATGAGGGCTGCCTGCCGAATATAGGTAGATTTGCCGGCCATATTTGGCCCTGTGATGAGCATCATCTGCGCATCAGGGCTCAAAAAGAGATCGTTTGGGATGAAAGAGGCGCTGCCGATTGAGCGCTCAACAAGGGGGTGGCGCCCTTCGTGGATTTCGAGGCAATTGGAGTGGTCAACCAGGGGACGGACAAATCGATTGTAGTGGGCGATTTTTGCGAGAGAGAGGAGAGCGTCAATCTGGGCGATGCTTCGGGCAGCTCTTGTAATGGGGGTAGATTCTTTGGCAATCTCTGCGCGGAGGGCTTCAAAAAGTCTCTCTTCGAGCGCTTTCGCTCTTTCTTCCGAAGTGAGCGCTTGGTGTTCAAATTGTTTAAGCTCCTCTGTGGTAAAGCGCTCTCCATTGGAAAGCGTTTGGCGGCGCTGAAAAAAAGGGGGGATTTTTTCCTCTTTTTCTCTGTGGGCCTTACTGATTTCAATATAGTAGCCTGCGGCTTTCGTATAGCCGACTTTGAGCGTTTTAATGCCTGTCTGTTCACGGAGAGTGATTTGATAGCGGCTGGCCCAATTTGCAGAATCTTGTGAAAGGATGCGCAGCTGGTCGAGTTCAGGATGGAATCCATCTCGAAAAATCTCTCCCTCTCCCATCCTTAAAGGAGGGGAGTCTTGAAGAGAGGAAAGAATGCGCTGTGCGAGGGGATCGGCGTCGAAAATTTGATGCAGGTTCGTCTGGATCATCTCTGCGGAAATAGAGCGTAGAGAGGCGCGAAGTTCGGGGAGTTTCGCGAGAGAGGCGCCGAGTGCAAGGAGATCGCGTGGGGTTGCAATCCGGGAGAGGGTCTTCATCATCAGTCTTTCTAAATCGCGCACAGAACTAAGGCAGAGAAGAGCCAATTCTACTTTATCGAAATTCGCTAGCAAGGCACCGATTGCCTCTTGTCGAAGATGAATTTCTGGAAGGGAAAGGAGGGGGTATTTGAGCCACTGGCTCAGAAGGCGTCCTCCCATAGGGGTTGCGGTCGCATCGAGAAACCCAAGAAGGGTATTTTTACGGTTTCCATCGGAAAGCGATTCGGTGAGTTCTAAATGGCGTAACGTAGCCCGATCGATGGCCATCGCTTGAAGAGGAGATCTTGTTTGGATGCTGGAGATATGTTCCAGAGTGAGGTGAAGATCTGTTTTCAGATGGAGTAAGAGCATGCCTGTCGCTGAGATAGCCGCCGATTGACCGCGCAATGTTCCATGATCTGGATGAGATGCGGGAAAGTGCGTTGTAAACGCTTCATAGGCTTTTTGCGGATCAATATGTTCTTTGCAGGTCAAAACAAAGGGATAGGCATGGGAGAGTTCTTCAAAAAAATGGGCATGCGAGGAGATGAATGTCTCGGAGGCTAAACATTCGGAGGGTCTCAGCCGGTGAAGTTCGTCGAGCAGATCGGTCATTTCCTGCATTTCGGAAGCGGATAGCTCCCCTGTAGAAAGATCGAGGCAGCAGAAGCCGTACATCGTCCCTACTTTGGAAAGGGAGAGGAAAAAATTATTCCGTTTATCGGAAAGGAGCTGCGAAGAGAGGAGGGTGCCAGGGGTCACGATCCTGACGATTTCTCTTTTAACAAGCCCCTTTGTCTGCTTAGGATCTTCCGTTTGTTCGGCGATGGCGACTTTGTATCCTTTGGCAAGGAGTTTATCGATGTAGGATTCTGCTGTGTGGAAAGGGACACCGCACATTGGAACTGTCTGCCGTGCGGTGAGGGTTAGTCCAATTTCTTTTGAAATGATCTCCGCGTCTTTATGAAACGCTTCGTAAAAATCGCCAAGGCGGAAGAGGAGAAGAGCGTCTTTCGCCTCTGCTTTGCAGTTCTGCCACTGCGTCATCATGGGGGTTGGGGGGAACACTGCCATAAATTCGGCGACAGTATATCATCGGAGTTATGTTCTGGCAACGTCCGCCTTTTACTGTTACTTTTGCCACGTCCGTCTGGGAAAGAGATTGGCGACAAATCCTTCTCGACCCTGACTATTTGAAAGTAAGGCAGATCGATAACCACTGTTTCCCCTTTGCTGAAAAACTTCTCGTCATCAACAACGTAAAATGCCTTGATGCGGTGAAAAAAGCCGCTTTAGAAAAAGTGAGCGAAGGTGTGCTGACGCGGATTGTCGTTGCCGAGGAGATCTGCGCTGAGATGCTCTCCTTTTTTCAACTGGCTAGAGATGATTTTCGGGCGGACGCAGAATCTGCACAGTATGCAGCTGTGAGCCACGATTGGGTTTTTTACAATGCGCTAGGGCCTCTGTCTGCAATTTATACAGCGACAAGTGATTATGTGCTCTACTTGACAGGGGATGTATGGCTAGATAAAAGGGTGGATTGGATTCCGAAGGCGCTTCGTCGGATGGCGCGATTTCCTCAGTACAAAGTAGCCAATCTCACGTGGAATGAGAGGTATAAGGAGGCAAGAAAGGAATCTTATAAGAGAGAGTGGAATTTTTTTGTAGCGAGAGCGGGCTTTTCCGATCAGATGTTCTTGGTGAGAAAGGACGATTTTTGCCGACCGATTTACAATGAGATCAGGTTGGATAGCGTCCACTACCCGCGGGGCGATGTTTGGGAGAAGAGAGTTTTTAGTTACATGAAAAATCAGGGCTGGGAACGGATTACGTATCGACACGGGTCATATATACACAAGTGACTGGTATACCGAACGTGATTCAATAATCGGATTTGGGCTTTGACACAGCCGAAATCCCAATTCTTGAATCATGTTTGGTATATAAGGGTTCATGGGCATATTTTCTAGAGACAGTTTAGAGCAGCTCCGTACGCGCATCGATCTCGTCGAGGTGCTAGGTCCTTATCTCAAGTTACAGCGCTCGGGCGCTGCCTACAAAGCCCTTTGTCCCTTTCATGAGGAAAAATCGCCCTCTTTCATCATTCAGAGGGGGGATAGCCACTACCACTGTTTTGGCTGCGGCGCGCATGGAGACGCCATCCAATTTCTGATGACCCATTTACGCATGACGTTTGCGGAGGCAGTGGAGAGCCTTGCAGAGAGATTTCAGGTGCAATTGGAAGAGGTGAAGGGGAAAGATTTGCCCCAAGGACCTCCGAAGGCTCTATTGAAAGAGGCTCTTGAGCAGGCGTGTAGGCTGTATCAATTTTGCCTCCTGCATACGCAGGAAGGAATGAGAGCGCTCGACTATCTCTATCATCGAGGCGTCGACCTTGACTTTATCCGCACCTTTGAAATCGGGTGGGCCCCTAGCCAGCCTCAAATTTTTTTATCCATCATGCGAGAGATGCAATTTTCGGGCGCCATCCTTACAGAATCAGGACTTCTATCTAAGGAGCGCCCTTTTTTCTCAGATCGAATCACCATTCCCATTCGCGATGCACTGGGTGCGGTCATCGGCTTTTCGGCACGTAAATACAAAACGGAGACGTTTGGCGGTAAATACATTAATACGCCGGAAACGCCCCTTTTTAAAAAATCGAAGGTTCTTTTCGGTCTTAGTTTTTCGCGCAAGAGCATCGCTAAGGAGCGTAAAGCACTTATCGTGGAAGGGCAAATCGATGCCTTGAGGCTGATCTACGCGGGCTTCCCATGGACCGTTGCAGGACAGGGAACCGCCTTTGGCGCGGAGATGGTGCAGGAACTCATTCATTTAGGTATTCGGCAAGCCTATTTGGCCTTCGATGGCGATAGCGCAGGGCAGGAAGCTGCTGTGAAAGTGGGTAACCTCTTTCAAAAAGAGGGGATTGAGGTGCGGGTCCTTTCTCTTCCGCCTGCTCAAGATCCCGATCTCTTATTGCAAGAAAAAGGGCCTGCAGAGTGGCAAAAACGGCTCGATGGAAGCGTCGATTACTTAACGTTTCTCGTGAGTCATCTTTCTCAGTCGATTAACATACAGTCTCCTGCGGGAAAAACGGAGCTTGTGCAGACAATTGCCAAGAGGATTCGTGGCTGGGATCATCCTTTGATGGTGCATGAAAGTCTCAGAAAGCTCGCAAGGCTTACGCAGACTCCAGAATCGATCATTGGGGCGCCAGAGGAGAATGTACCGCACATACACATCAAACGTTCTGCTAGCGTGACATTTAGTTCTGTCGATCCTGATCGGATTTTAGAGGCAGACTTGCTGCGTTGGCTGCTTCTTATGGGAGAGACGTGTCCTGATCTATTGAAATTGGCAGAAATCAATCTTCAGCCCGAGCATTTTCGAACAGCTCCTGGGCGCGTTTTGTATGAAACGTATATGAAAGCTGCCCTCGAAAATAGGCCGCGCGATCTCCTCTCGCTTGCGATTGATCTTGATCAAGCGGAGCAACAGCTCTTTCTTGCTGAAGTGCTCCAAAAGAAAGTAAATCGCGACAGGGTCGTGCCGTGTTTTATGGAGACGATCCAAAAAATCCTCGAAAGGCATTGGATGCAGACGCGCGAGGAGATTAAGCTCAAAATCTACAGCGGCCAGTGCAGCGAGACGGAAGTTCTGAAGCTAGCGCGTCAATTCGACGAGATCAGGAAAGTGCGTCCTGAGGTGAAAAGATGCGCTGTTTCGCTGAATCTATAAATCTCGAATCGCACATATGCGTTTTACGCATTCGACTTGACATGGGCTGTGGGGTCCTCCAAATGGCTTGGGAATCAGGTCGCACAACACTACGCATTCTTGTTTACACAGAGAACCGATTCGTTGCATCGGACATACCATTGTGATGCATTGGGTGTAGCACCTGAGCATTTCGGGTCCTTGTGAGGGGAATTGTATATGGCATAAGGATGAGCATTCTCGTTTGCACGGGGCTGTGTTTGCGAGTTGTTCGCCCAGTACGCTGTCACGGGGAATCTGATGTTGAGCCGATGTGGTTGGCAGAGTAGCTAGCACATAAAGAGCAACGGCAGTGGCGGTCAGCAAAAGAGTTTTGCCTCTGTTTTTTTGAGAAAAGGGGTTTGAAGCGTAGGAAATGACGCTGGAGAAAATAGCATTGAGTGACATGAAATTACCTATTTTAAACAGGTTCATCCGACAAATGAGTACCTGTAGCGGGGAAGGGCATGATACTGTTTTAGGTTAATTACATCAAGGGCGCTCTCATAGAAATTCTTACCCGAGACGGGCTGATGGCGGAGATCATCGATCATGTAGCAGAGGCGGTATGACCCCATTTCCCTTATCCGTTTACGCAGCAAATGGACCAAGTCCAGCTGAACCTATCCGAATAAAAAGTTTCTGTCGATTTTTCGGTTCTTTTGAGCCAGTTTTTCGATCAAAAATTGGCCAAAATAATCCAAAAACTCGACGAAAAATTTTATTCGGATAGGTTCCCATAGTGGAGTAAGTTTCGTTAACAGTCTCTTATATTGGGCTAGATGTGTCAATTGAAAGAATGCTCATTCCTTTGATGCAACGCTCCAACTCTCTTTGATCCCTTGGGATTTATGGATGCTCGGTTTTATCGTTCGCGCTCTTCTTGGGTTTTTCGCGTGAAGCGGCGCCGGTTTGGTAGTCTGACGAAGGCGCAGATGACGACGATGGAGGATTATTGGGTGCGGTCGAGGATTTTGGTTTAGGCTGCTGCTGGCTCAATCGGTCCGATTGCTTTTGTGACAGTGGTTTTTTTGGACCGGTTGGTTGATAGATGCTGCTCTCTAATGGTTTAGTCGCGGGTGGGCTTTGGCTCTGTTGATAGTCCGAGGAGCGAGGAGATCGGGGTTTGTGGTGTGCTTGGTAATCCTGCTTCGGTATGAGGCCTTTCTGTGCAGCCTGTTGACGAGCTTTAGCAGTTGGGTTATCTGGCTCTGCGTACTCAGATCCGTTGGCATTGTGATAGTCTTTCCAACTCCAGGAAAGCGTTTCGATATAATCACCTTCTAGAAGAAACTTGACGGCTTCTTCTTGCTTGACGAAATCGGGATCATTAGAAAATCGGATCGCGTGTTTATCTATATACAGGACATACCTACCCAGTTCTTTTTGAAAAGAGACTTTTCCCCCTCTTAGCCCAAGATCTTTTAACTGTTTTCTCTGTGCCCAGGACAAGCGCAGATAGATTTCCGAGTATCTTTTTCCTTGGATCTCTTGAGGTCTCCGGAGTTTGATACTTATGGATGTCTCATACAGTGGCTGCCATCTCGTAAGTCCGCTGGTCTCATTCTGTGTCATCCAGTCTCCTAAAGTAGGGCGTGCCCCCTCTTCTTCTTGCACACCCTCTTCTTGCAAAGCTAAGCTGGACCGCACCCATTGCTGCACTTTGAATAAAGAAGCATCTTTTATTATATTACGTTGAACAAGCTGCTGTATATAAGTGCCTTCAATGTCATTGGTATACGGTATGACTATATTTCCAACTATTAAATTGCGCTCTTTAAATTGTACCTTTGTGCCTGCTGGTAAGTCATATAAACTAAAGGCAGTTTCTTTAGAAACACTCAGATAAATTGCATCGATCCACACATTGTCAATTTGAATTCGCTGCAATAAATTGATTTTGATGGCTGTGTCTCCAGCAGGCTGGTGCTGCGTGATAGAGTTGCAGGTGGCAAAAATTGTGAGCAGCAATTCGCTATCGCTTAAATTGCGTGGCTGTGGAGCTATAGGAGCTGACGCCGATGGTGCTGCTGCAGGAGCAGTGTTCTTTGGTCGATTATCCTCTCCACTTTCATAGTCGTTCGACGAAGACGATTGTGATGCTAAAGGAGCTGGTGTCGAAGGTGAAGACGGCGGATATTGTTGTGCAGCATACCTCGCAGGCGAAAGCGCTGCTGTCAGTGGATCAACGGGAACGGCAGGGCTTGGTGTAACCGTTACTGGTCTTTGGGGTTGTGCTGCCGGCGAGTTGGAGACACGATATGCCGCAAGCGCAGCTTTCATCGCAATGGGGTCGAGGGACTGCGACGTTGCAGGAGCGGAAGTTTGCGGTTGTTCGGCATTACCGCTTTGATACTCGTTTGGTGAAGATGACGGTGCTGGACGAGCTGGTGTTTGCAGTCGTTCGTCATGACCGCTTCGATACTCGTGTGATGAAGGCTGTGGCTCTGCTATATGAGAGAGCGTTGCTGCCTTTGGAATGCTGGAAGCGGCAGAGGATCGTGTAGTTGTTGCTGATCTTTGGGGTGGTGTCCGCGGATTGAAAGCATTTGGGCGAAAAATCTCCGGTTGTCGCACACTCACTGCTTGCACGCCGCACCCATTGTCTTGTATGAATCCATTCTTCAGAAGAAATACGACAGCGTTCCTTTGATTTACAAGCTGAGGGTCTTGAGCAAATTCAATCCTAGTGTCCCCGAGATAAATGCCATCTTCTTGCAAAATGACTGGTTGATTATCCCGTGAGTCAATGGCGCAATCTATCGCCTCTTGCTGTATCTTGGAAAGCTGCATATAAATGACATCTTTGTGCATTCCACAGATCGTGTGTTTTTGGTTTTGTGGGAAACAAATCAATATGGACGGTTGGCCGGAACTCCTGAATGGAGTCAGTCCGTTATTCGGATTCTCTTGCATCCAACGATCTATCGCATATTCGTCATGCTGTTGCATTGCAGGAAAGGCATCGGACAAGGGATGCCGTGCATTTTGGGAATCGGCAGGTTGCAACATTGAGGGAGAAGGCGGCGACTGTTGTTCAGTGTTTATAGGGACAATGTGTATAGGGACATTATTTCTTCCTGCATCAGGAGCCGGCGCAGCAGGAAGAGGTACCTGTTGCGGACGGTTGCGTAAAAAAACAGCCATGGATGCCATTGCGATTGCAGCAGATCCTGCTGCCTGCAGAGCTGGCAGTGGCGTCATTGCATTGAAGTTGTTTGAACTTAGATGTTTATAAATCTGCAAAAGATGCACGCCCGAAAGAATAAAGAGGGTAGCTGCTATATGCCGCGTATTGCCTAATCTCTGTATTGCCATTTTTTGACCTAAAATAGGGTTGTTTGTTTAAACAAAAATACATTGTAAACAAAACATGGGAAAATTAAAACAACTTTTTCTGTATTATCTATATCTGTCGTCAATGAAAAATTTGAGTGAGTGAAATTTCTCCAGATGGCATAATCTCGACTTTGCAACTTTTTAGCCTGCTGACCTCGGCATATTTGCTCTCGGGGGCGTTTATTTAAACGGGAGGGGGTTAGAAACCCCTTCCCGTTGTACGCGTTCACGGGGGTAGGTGGTAACAACGTCGTAAGATGAACTCCGCTCGCCACAGGCGAGTTCCGCTCACTTCTGTAGCGTCCGAAGCGGCCACTACAGAAATGAGCGGCTTGAAATGTCTTATAACTTTGTTATTCAAAACAGGTCGGTGGACACTCACCCAAATACGGGCGGTGCAGATCCTTTTTCAAGACGAGAGAAAAATAATATTAACCTCGCTTTTTTATTCGATTTGAGAGAATTTGAATCGATTTGCTTTGGGCGCTTTTGAGGTGGAACGGGTATATA
>JACRBF010000041.1 GCA_016213175.1 Chlamydiia bacterium | reverse complement strand
TTCAAATTATTCAGTTGAATCCAATCCAATTAGGTTGAATGAATTTTGGGTGCACCTCAAGTGGAAGCACTATATACCCGTTCCACCTCAAAGGCACCCAAGAAAATCGAATTGAAATCTCTCTAAAATCGAATAAAAAAGCGCGGTCAATATTGACTTAATATTGACCGCGCTGTTTTATTCGATTTGAGAGGATTTGAATCGATTTGCTTTGGGCGCTTTTGAAGTGGAACGGGTATATTGCCCCAGAAATTTAAATCGAAAATCGGCCAAAATAATCCAGAAAATCGATGAACCCTTACTTTGTAAACATCCTCTTAGCTGATGTGTTTTTTCGCCTGATTCAAGTCGTCTTCCAACTGACGGATGACCCTTTGATCCGTTGGCGTATTATTGAACGCAGCGTAGTCCTTCTCAATCTTGGTATTTTGGTCTATGAGCGCTTTACGATGCAACCCTTGCGCCGTTTCGTTGAGGACACTCAGCGCTTTATCCATCACCCCTTGAAATTCTTTTTGCTGAAAGACATTATCCGATTTTACGTACTGCTGCAGCGCATTTTGAAATAATTCTGCACCCTGCCTGTATTCCTGCTCATACATTTTCCTCTCCCGAGGAGTAATCGGTGTATTCCCGCTGTTACTCTGAATATTGCCCATAGACTCCCTCTGTCTCTTATCTGTTCCTATTGCTGAAAAATAAAAAAAATTCAATATATATAAATAAAAGAGCCAGTTGCAAAACGATCCGCCGCCGTAAAATCGCCCTTTTGGGGGTCTTTTGCGAAATCATCGATTTTTCAGGGACGGGGAGTTTTGCAACTGCCTTACCCCGCATTTCTCACACAGACCGGAGAAAAGGTGGACGAGATGTTATGCCGGATTGCGAAAATCGCGAGGAGGTCAATATTGCCGCAATATTGACGACGAGCGATTTATGAAAGACGGCGTGACAGATCGTTCAGATTTTCCCGGAATGTGTAAGAAATGTGGGTGAACCGTCTGAATTTTTGGAGTCCTATGAAACGTTTGCCGCTTGTCTTATCTTCCTTATTCTGCTTACTCTCTCTTCAGGGCATGGCAGGCATATTTTCTCCAAGAACCCTAAAAATCACAACCACTCCCGCAGTTGCCACGACAGCACTAGAACCTCCTCAGGCAACGCCAGAACAAGTAGAACAACAGCTCAAAGACGCCCAGGCTCAGTTCGATCACGCGTTAACACTCTTCAATCCTTGGTACACAGGACCTCTTATCACCCCGTCTGCCTCCATGATGCCCCCTGGATACGGCAATCTACAACCTTACCTCTTTGTAAAAGACACCTATGCCCAATTCGATGAAAATCGACATTCGGTCTCAGCACCCAATGCAGTAACAGTGAATCCATTAGCCATTTTGCAATTTGGTATTACCGATTCTATGGACACAATTCTCACAGTCGGGGGTATCGAGAACTGGAAGCAGGAGCACAACGGAGGGGGATTTAGTGATATCACTGCGAGTCTTGGCTTTTTAATCGTAGAACAATCTTTTTATGTTCCTAAAGCAAAATTCTCTATACAACAGTTATTCCCGACGGGACAGTATAAGAACTTAAATTCGAATGGCTTGGGTCTGAGCGCGTCGGGCGCCGGCGCTTGGCAGACTACCTTTTCCCTAGCATTTGGAAAACTTCTTTTCTGGAATACAACGCATCCCATGAATGTGCGCCTTTTCTTTGGATATACCATCTCTACGCCAATCAATGTCAAAAATTTCAATACCTATGGCGGTGGATTTGGAACCGACGGCACAGTCCATCCAGGCAGCACATTCGCCTGTGATTTAGGTCTCGAATACAGCATTAATCAACCCTGGGTATTTGCGCTCGATCTAGTCTATACAGCAACAGGAAGTACCTCATTTACCGGTTCTCCAGGACTGCTCAATCCAGCAGACCCCACCCTTCCTGCAACCGTCGGCGACAGCTACAATGATAACTTAAGTCTCGCCCCCGCCATCGAATACAACTGGAATGAAAATCTCGGAGTGCTCGGAGGCGTCCAATTTTCCGTCTATGGAAGAAATAGCGGCAATTTCGTGTCAGGCATTTTCAGTGTCGATTGGACGTTCCCCGTGCATTAATTTTTGCATCATCCATTCGAATTGTCGCTCCGTCACGTTGTTTTTTTGTCGTAATTCCGTGAAAAACCTCATGACATGATTCTTGCAAGTGCCCTTTTCCTGCTCGAGATGGGCAAGCAATACTTCGAGATCTGCATCAGCATAGACAATAGTCTCTAAAAAAGAGAATTGCTTCTCAATCTCCTGAACCAACTCCGGTTTATGTTTAGGGAGGCTCTCCGATGGACTAAGATTCGGCAAGGATTGGCTATCAAGAGCCCTTTCAAAACAAGCTTTAGCCTCCACTTCATTCCCTACAGTCTGCCAGAAGAGTCCCAATTGATCGAGCAACAACCCCTCTTCACGAGACAGGGGGAAAAAGCGTTCTCGCACGCATCTCATCCCCCCCTCAAGACGCTGTTTTTCTGCTTCTGATGCATCTTCATACTGCTGTTGAAAGGACTTGAACAATGAGAAAAAAAGGGTCGGATCCCAGTTGGCTTTTTCTAGATCTTCAAGAGTGAGCATCTCGAATGATCCAAACATCTGCTCGCTAAATCTCTGCCTCACTCCGCAAACAAGCGGCGCAAAAGAGCTCAGTGTGACCGCAAAATCGAAAGACTCCGCTTTAAAAAACACACTCTCGCCACCCTGGTGACGCATCCACTCTCCGATCGCATGAAAATTGACGGGAAAAGAAAATGTTCCGTGGAGACTCATGTGCGGCTCGGATTGAGCTACGAGTTCTTTCTCCTCGCATATGCCCCGATCCGCAGCGAGGAAAAGACAATCTGGACGACAAAATGAGCGCAACCGATTCAGCGTCTGGAGCGCACCGACAGGCAGAAAGAAGGAGAGATTCTCAAAGCGATTCTGGTAACTTTTCACAATCGGGTGGGCGGCGGACTCCTCAGAACAAGGATGGAAAGAATAGGCGTCTTGTAAATGGGGAATGATCTTTGGATCATCCCACATAACCTCAGGATCATCGCTGGACAGTTCTATCATCCCCTCAAAAAGTTTGCCCTGTTCTATGCGAAAAAGATCTTGAGGCACCGTATCGAATACGTAATTAGCAATGACGAGATCAGGCCGGCATGACAGAAGGGGCGAGGTCAATGGATCATACACGTCTGTACGAAGGCGCCCCTCCTTAATCCAAGAGGCAAAATAGGGATGGGTTTGCCAAAACAGCACATTTTTTTCTGCACAGTCCGTGAGAAGGTATTGAAAAGGAGCGCGCGTCAACGCGAGCAGTTCGGTGATGAATAAAAAAGCAAATTTGCCGCTCCCGCCCCCAATCTCCAAAATCGTCATCGGAGCATCCCGCATCGCAGCATGAGCGATCTGCGCATAAGATTTCGCAATACGGGCATTATTCGTAATATGAAAAGGAACCCCAACCTGGGTCCAGCTTTTAACCCCGAACTGAGCATACGCTGTACTCTGCAGTTGCCAGAGAATCGATTCAGAAAGACGGGTAATTTTTTGCGTCATCAGCTAAAAAGATACCTGACTCAATAGACTTTTGTCACGCGGCCATATACACTCGAATCTGACCAGCGCAGGCGGAGGTGGTGTGATGGAACAGTTAAAAGTACGCGGCGGCAAACCGCTGCAAGGCCATATTCGTGCGGCAGGAGCCAAGAATGCGATGACCAAACTCCTCGTCGCCTCCCTCTTATCCGATAAGAAATGCACTTTCTTCAATGTCCCCAATATCGGCGATGTCGAAATCACCGTGAACCTATGCCGAGAAATTGGCTCAGAAGTCCTCTGGGACAAAACCAATAAAACGATTGAAATCACAACAACCGAACTAAAGACCTCCTATATTCCCCAGCGCTACTCCGGGTCTAACCGGATTCCTATCCTCATGATCGGAGCGCTCCTCGGACGCACCAATGAAGACATCATAGTCCCCACCATCGGCGGAGACCTCATCGGCATGCGCCCCGTTAACCTACACATCAACGCCCTGCACAAATTGGGCGCTCGGATCGAATTTCGAGAAATGAAAAAAGAGGGCGCCTACTTTGCTCAAGCCCACGAAGGACTTAAGGGGGCTGTGATCGAATTAGAATATCCTTCCGTAGGCGCTACGGAAAACACAATCCTTGCCGCTGTAAGAGCTAAAGGAACTACATCGATTAAAAATGCAGCCATTGAACCCGAAATCATCGACCTGATTCTCTTTTTACAGAAACTAGGCGCCAACATTATGGTCGATGCCGATCGTACCATCCGCATTCAGCAAGCGCATCACTTTCAAGAAGTAGAGCACACCGTCATCGCAGATCGCAATGAAGTCGCCTCTTATGCAGTGGCCGCCATCAGCACAAAAGGACGCGTCTTCATTGAAGGAGCAGAACACCTCCACATGATCGCCTTTCTCAATAAACTACGGGAAATCGGCGGCGGTTTTTCCGTGAAAAAAGAGGGGATCGAATTTTTCCATGAAGGCACCCTACATGGAGGTCTTCATCTTGAAACCGATGTCCATCCCGGGTTCATGACCGATTGGCAGCAGCCTTTCGTCGTCCTCCTCACACAAGCAGCCGGCGTCTCAGTCATCCATGAAACGGTCTATGAAAATCGCTTTGGCTACGTGCAGACGCTCAAAGAAATGGGCGCTGACGTCGCCCTTTTCACCCAATGCCTCGGCGGTAAACTGTGCAGATTTGCCTCGAATAATCATCTCCACAGCCTCGTCGTCAAAGGTGTTACCCCCCTTCAGGCAAAAGACATTTGGATTCCCGATCTGCGAGCAGGCTTTGCCTACGTCATGGCAGCCCTCCTTGCCCCCGATGAGAGCACCATCAGCAACGTCGAATTCTTAGACCGAGGCTATGAGGAGTTCGTGGGCAAGCTCACTGCTCTCGGAGCCAACATCAGCCGGCATGCCGCCCCTAAAAAAAATCCTGGACAAAGCAAGACAGCTGTCCGTAATCTCCTGGCTCCCGCGGATGGGGCGCCTGCGCTATCTTAGAGACCGTCCGCTATATGGTCATGTTATATA
>JACRBF010000040.1 GCA_016213175.1 Chlamydiia bacterium | reverse complement strand
TCGACGATTTTCGGCGCTTTGACACGTTCAAATATGAAGTTATTTGTTGCGTTTGGTATAAATCAATTCATAAATTTAACAAAAAGGCAGCACAAATTTTTGTGCCTGGAGCGAGCGACCATTGCCGGTAGACACGACGCGAGTGAAGGCAAAAAATTTGTTGCTAAGCCGAGTTGGAATATGAAAAAGAAAAAATTGCTTTACTGCAAAGAGGGGGCATTACGAAAGCCGCCAAATACTCGCATCCCCAACATTGCCTCTCTCCTGCCAAAGGAATTAGCTCTAATTTTCCCGGTATATGGCTCTCTATAAGGAGCCCGCCCCCAAATACCATCGGTTTTGCCGCCCCTACATAACGGTTCAGGGTTCTTGGCCTAATCTCTTCGCCTCCCACCAACGCCTCCGCCGCCTTGACATAGAAGGAAAAAAAGAGAGAGGGAGAAGCCTTGACTCCTACGAAGGAAATCTCAAGCCATATTTTCTCCGCCTCGCTCCGTAGACAAGGCGTCAAGCAGACCTCAGGAATCGCCGCAGCAGAAACCCAAAGTTTTGCAGGGTCCTGTAAAGAGCGAATCCCAAATCCACGCCCATCGTGGAGGGGTGCCGTTTGCGGTCCGAATGCCCGGATCTGCGCACAGGGGGCAATAAGCATGCCTAAAGGGGTCCCATCACCTACAACGGTAAGCTCGGAGCGTATCTCTCCTGCGATGCAGGATGCGCCACCTATGACCTCCAAATAGTCGTTAGAAGAATAGGGACAATCGTCCGAGGCGGTGCAAGACAAAACATCTTTTAGCCCCCTCTTCAGAATCCCTATGCTAGAAGATGATTCCATTACTCAATCAACTTCCTCATTTTCTTACCTGGAGTAAATTTGACCGCTTTACGGGCAGGGATAATGATGGGAACAGCGGCGTTCTTGGGATTGCGTCCCACTTTCTGCTTTCTCTCTACGACTTCGAAAACGCCGAAATCGCGAAATTCCAGCCGATCTCCTTGAGACAGTGAATCAGTCATTGCATCCAAGAAAGCTTGAATGACGTTGCGCACATCGTTTGGATGTAGACCCTTATTTTGTGAAATCGTTTGAATCAATTTCTTTTTCGTAACGGTCGACATGTCTATGCTCCTTCGCTCCCCGCGTCTTTGATTGTCAGTTACATTCTCAGCCAAGCTATTTACTCCTTCCTTGGACATTACCACCGAGAGAACCCGGCGCTGAACCATATCCAAAATTTCATGTCCCTTCTGCAGCCGTAGAAGCTTACATATAAGGGGGTTCACGAGTTCAAAATAGCGCCTATTGATTATTTTTCAAATCAATTTTTCTTCAGCACCAACGAACGGATCGAGAGAGGGGCCAAATACTTGAGCCCAGTATCGGTGATTTGAGGTGCATTGAGCAGCCAGAGCATCTCCAACGGATGCTCTCGTAAATGTTGCAATAGGCAGTCGGTAATCTGCACGCAGCCGCTGAGCACTACCCTGCCGAGATGCGGATTGCTCTGTAAGAGACAGATCAGCGCCGTATCGGAGATCTGGCGTCCTCCAAAAATTTTGAGGCGCGTAAGATTGCGGCAATGATGCGACATCGCTTCAATTCCCCTATCCGTGAGATTCTCCGCATTGAGAGACAGGCTAGTCAAGTTAGGACATAGCCGGACCCATTTTTCAATCTCTACGTCTGACAGCTGGCTCGCATCGGAAATATTGAGCCGCATCAACCTGTGATGCGGCTCCGTCACAGGGGCCTCAGTAAGATCGGTAATGCCCGCAAGATTACACTCCTCTAAAAGAGGGCACGTGGAAAAAACAGAGGAGAATCCCTTATTTGTGAGGAGAAGGCAATCTTGTAGATTGATCCTTCTTACGGACGGGGTGATCTTTTGCTGCAATTCTTCATCGGAAATAAGCGCTTGCGACAAATCGAGATCGATAGGATCTGGAGCAGGACCCTCTTTGTGCTGCAGCATTGCATAAAAGGCATCCACGTCCGCAATGAAGGAGGCCGTTTCCGAGCGTAGAGCCTCAGCCATTTCTCCATGATGCGCCGCGAGATTCATCCTCTCTTCCGGATCATGCTTAAGATTGTACAGCTCCTCCTCTAAGGATAGACAATTACCCATCCATTTCCAATCTCCCTTACGGCATCCCCAAAACCCTTCCGAGTAGGGATTTTGTAAAAATACAGAACGGTTTTGCCTCTTGGATATCAAAGAAGCCCCAAAACAAGGCACAGCCCGGAGGTGTAAAAGATCTAATAGAGTAGGAAGAAGATCAATTTGCGAGCAGGCATCCTCGATCACTTGAGGTTTTTCAATCCGCCCATCTGCCAAAATGAGGAGAGGGACGCGGACATTTTCTTCGTAGAGAAAGCGGGAATTATAAAAATTGCCCCTGTGCTCACCCATGGGCTGCCCGTGATCTCCAAGCACGAATAAAAGGGTATTTCTCTGCAAATTCTTTGCTCGTAACAAATCGACAAAAAGGCCTAAACAAAAATCGGTGTAGTGCACCGTCTGTAAGAATCTCTCTTTGGAACTGAATAAAGGCAGGCCGAAAGAGGGCGCAGGGTAGCCCTTTGGCAAAATCCATGGATGATGATTGGTGATCGTAAAAAGAGTCAAAAAAGAGGGTTTTTTTTGCCTTGCCAGCCATGCGGCGCTGTAGCGCACAAGATACTCGTCGTCGGCTCCCCAGCCAGCCTGCCAGCTGTCTTCTATGTCGCTCCGATCGGCCAGTGTATCAAAGTGCCTTTGTAAAAAGGCCGACTGTCTATCGAAACTCAGAGAGCCGCTTTGTTGAAACGCTGTTATATATCCTGCCTCTTTGAGTTGCTCTGGCACTCCTCGTAAAGAGGCAGATACATAGGGAGAAAGCCCCGAGGCAGTACTCCCCGCAGGCGTGCCAAAAAGACCGGATAAAAGAGCCCGATAGGTCAAGGTTCCATTGGAATAAAAATGGGAAAATAAGATCCCTTCCTGCGCCAATCGATCAAAACAAGGCGTTGGCCTCACGCCACACCCGAGACCACCTATTGCATTCATCCCAAAAGATTCTAAAAAAAGAAACACCACGTGAGGCCTTTCTCCCGGGTTCACTCTAACGGCAAGAGAGCTTCTCTCTTCTCTCTTTTCTCTTATCCGTTGCAGCGGAACGCTTCCTCTCTCTTGCTTAGAGACTATTAGCAATCTCTTAGCCTTATAAAGCCACATCCACTGTTCTTGAAACAAGGCATTATGCAAAGTGTATAGGGCAGTTTTGGGAAGCAGTAACGACAGTGAACAGCCAAGCGCCCAAGTGCAGCACATGGCTATGGGATAGAGCCATGAAAAAGAGATCTGCTCATAGAGAAAAAAAAGAGCCGTCAGATGCACGCTGAGCAAAAAGAGCCCTAGCCCTAAAAAACGATATAATCCCAGTTCTCTTGCAGAAGAGAGCCAGTGGCTTGGATGACAGATAAGCACGCAATAGCAAAGCCTCATCCTTAGTCCCATCTGACGCTGTAAACAAGCATCTAAGAGGTAATACACATGGATCAGTAGAGCAAAAAGAGCTGTGACATAGGCAGAAATTGACAGTGTGATCAGAAGTCCCAGGGTAACACAGAGATCACCCACCCCCCCCACTAAGTGGATTGAAAGCGCTGGCCTTGCGATCAAGAATCGAACAAAAATAGGGACAGACACGTTCAGAAGAAAAAGAAGAAAGACCCCTTCATCGATCATAACCGATCATATATAGTGCTTCCACTTGAGGTGCACCCACTTTTACTTTAGACAAGTTTAAAGGGCGGGTTATTCTGCCTATTTATCATATCGAGCAGTCCCATGGTCGCGTCCGCACCCAACTTTCCGATGGTTACAGCACCAGCGAGCACTATCCCTGTCTTGCACACAACATGAATGTTCTTTGCAACTTTCGGAGCTTTCCCGGCCAGTGCATACTGCGCTAATTTATCTATCACAAACAGGGCAGCAACTGCTGTGGCAGAGTATGCAGCCTCTGGCAAATAATCAGAGACTGCCTTCATACAAATCCCTAGACGATAATATTTAGGAGGACGCAGCATACAAATGGGTTCTACAAGTTGGGAATTGACCACAGAAGAAGAAAAACGAACAGAATTCATAAAAAACCTTTGTTTAGTTAGACAAGAAGATTATAATTAACTAACTAACAGTATATTCTGTCTACTTATTGC
>JACRBF010000004.1 GCA_016213175.1 Chlamydiia bacterium | reverse complement strand
TAAGGGATTTGCGCTTCTATCAAAGGTCGTTGCCGGGACTAAATTTAAAGACGGCGAAGAAGTGATTAAAGAACGGGTCGCTTAGAGGAAAAATCCGAGGATATGCTCAGACCCCAAAACACAACTTTTGACAATATCTCTCTAAAGAGAGAAATGGACAAATAATGGGGGGGAGATTACCGTGCCACTTGGAGACTGTCCGATAATCGGCAGTGTTTTTATTTTCAAAACAATGTTAGGCCGGGTCGAAGCTCAGTCTAACTTACAATCCCAGGCATTAGTGCTTGGGTGTTCACAGAAGGAGAGTTTCATATGTTGAACAAATTCAAAGCGGTTGCATGGTTGGGAGCATTGACATGCTGTGTCGGCTTGATGGCGCAAGAGGGATCGGTTGCAGAGAGTAGGGAGATTGCTATGGCTGATGCAAGGGAGCCGCTGCCTACTCCAGAAGAGTGTGCGCAAGAAAGCGGCGGTTGCGGAGCCATTGGAGGTTTGCGCCATACCAACGAGGATGGCAGTCCCTATAATGAAGGGCAATGCGACAAGGGCGCGTCTTCAAAACGGGTGCGTCAGGGAGCCGCCAAAAAAGCGCTTAACCAATAAAGCTTATAGAGGGGGGACATCTTTATGATCTGGGGTTTGCAACGCCTGGATGATGCCCTCCGATTTTTTCTTCAATAGAAACGTCATAACGCCCCCTACGATAATCATGGCAGCGCCGATGATCGATCTCAAGGTCAGAGGATTGCCGAAGATCAGCCAGAAACTCAATCCTGCGTAGATCACTGAAGTATACCCGAGTGGAGAGAGGTAAGAGGCCGTTCCGTATCGGTATGCGACTGTGAGTAAGATTTGGGCGATTGCAGTAGCGATTCCCACGCAGATGGCCTGAATCCATTCTGTGGGCGTTGGGTGGACCCAAGAGACGAGTGCAAAGGGAAATGTGATGAGAATCCCTATCGAAAAATAGTAGAAGAGGGTGCGACTCATTGGCTCTTTGTGTAAATTCAAGATCCGGATCGCGCAGAAACTCACGCTTGAGGCAATGCCGGCGAAGAGTCCGTAGATGAAGCCAAGCTGAAAAATTTGGTGCGTTGGATTCAAAATCAGAGCCACGCCGAGAAATCCAATGATAATCGACCACCACACATGAGGGTCCACTTTTTGTTTCATCCAAATCCACCATACGATGGGAACGAAAAAAGGGGCCGTGTAGTTAAGGGTCGTGGCGTCGACGAGATTTAGATCTCGGATGGCTAGAAAATAGAGGTAGTAACTTCCGATGCCGAATAGATCGCGCATCAAATGAACGGAGAGGTGGTCGGTTTTCAATCGCTTCAGACCCTTTCTCAAAGAAAGGGGAAGCACGCAGAGAAGGCTGACGCAGGTTTGGATGAATAGGATCTGCACCGTGGGAAATTTCCCTCTAAAATTCCACACGAGGGAGCTTGCCGTCGCAAAAAATAGATAGGCGATTACGCAAATTCCGACGCCTAGCGCAAGCCTGTGAGGAAGAGGTTCTTGGTTGTCTGCTGCCATGCTTTTATACCAAACGTTCGGTACCAGTTGCCCAATTCTTGAATCACGTTCGATATAGTATAGGGGGGCTTACGTTTTTAATCCAACGACTGTAGCATTGCGGCCTGTTTGCTTACTTCCGCGATAAGAAAAGTAGTCTTTTTGGTTGCAGACAGTGCACAGACCGCTAATTTCGATATTTTTCTCTAAGACGCCGCAGCTGCAGAGTTGTTTTTGACTAACGCCCCAAAAATCGAAATAGGTGGGTTTAGTTTGGAAATTCCAGAGTTCTTGCGGAATTTCCTGTTTGTAATTTTTAAATTCGGCATGATCGGGGCCTAGAGAGGGGGAAATGCAGACGAGTAGATTATGCGCCTGCGTGCCGATTTCTCGGTGCATGGCTTCAATAAGACGGGCATAGACATTTTGCGCGCTGCCTTTCCATCCGGCATGCGCAACGCCTACTGCTTCATGGACAGGATCATAGAAAATGGCTGCCTGACAATCGGCATGAGTGACAGCAAGTCCCACATTTTTTTCCGTTGTAAACAGGGCATCTGCCTGCGGTGTTTTGTCTATATTTTTCGACGTGATGCGGTGGACATTGCTTCCGTGGTTCTGATGGGCGTAGACGATTTTAGGCAGATTGATCGATTTGCGCACCACTTCGCGATTGACTTTAACCGTGTCGGGATGATCTCCTACGGCATCAGATACATTGAGCGATGCAAAAGATCCTTGACTTGTGCCTCCGTGGCGTAAAAAAACGCCATGGGCGATATGGGGAAAAGATTCTAAGAGTTCGAACTCGAGCCATTCAGGTTTATGGTTTTCAAATTCCATGAGAGCGCCTCTTTAATTGGGGAGTCAATTGCAAAACCACCCGCCGCCGTACAATCATCGATTTTCTGAGAGCGCGGAGTTTTACAACTGCCTCTTGGGGTAGGTTCTTTTCACGTCTAACAGATTTCTGAAATTAGAGTAACACTAATTTCTAAGGAACTATATACTGTGCGCATGCAAGTGGATGATTTGGGGCTGACAGGACTGAAGAAGATTGTTCCCCGCATTTTTCGGGATGAGCGCGGCCTATTTTTAGAAAGTTATCGGCAGTCGGAGTACAGTCTTCGAGGTATTCCTGTCTCTTTTGTGCAGGACAATGTCTCTCTTTCTGTGAGGGGGACTGTGCGCGCTCTCCATTTTCAGTCGAAACCTGGTCAAGCGAAACTTGTCTCTTGCATTCAGGGGAAAATTTGGGATGTAGCGGTGGACATCCGCCCTTTATCGCCCACTTTTGGAGAGTGGGAAGCGGTCGAATTGGATGATATACAGCGCGCCCAGTTGTTTATCCCTGTGGGATTTGCCCATGGATTTTGTGTATTGAGCGATCAGGCCATTGTCCTTTATAAAGTTTCTGCTCCCTATGATCCAAGTTCTGAACGCTCGATTCGTTGGAACGACCCAGATATCGGTATCCAGTGGCCTTTGCAAGAGGTCAACTTGTCTATTCGCGATCAGACGAGTCCTTTTTTAAGAGAGGTGTTCCTTTGAACGGGCCGCTCGGCGTAATCCCGGCCCTTCAGGGCCGGGCCAAGCGAGCTATTTATCAATTTACGGGAGGGAACTTGCCGTCCATTACCGGAGCGGATCCCCCCCCTCTTCTCAAGCAGGAGTTCTTCAAACTTTGGGTCACTGGTGCCAATGGGCTCGTAGGAAGCGCGTTGAGAGAGCACGCTACTTTCGCAACGGGGCATCGTGAAGTGGATATTACCGATCTGGCGCAACTACGCCTTTTTGTCAAAGAGCATCCTGGGGTGACCCACATTGTCAATTGCGCAGCAATCGCAGGAGTCGACTTTTCCGAAACGCACAGGGAAGAGGCGTTTCAGGTCAATGCAGTAGGCCCTGAAAATTTAGGCATTCTGTCTCGTGAAATTGGCACGCATTTGGTGCATCTTTCTACCGATTATGTCTATCCGGGTAGTGTGCATCGTCCTCTGAAAGAGACCGATCCTGTCTCTCCCTGTAACTATTACGGGGAAACGAAACTTGAAGGGGAGCGGAGGCTGCAGCGCGTCAATCCTTCTGCCCTTATTTTGCGTACCTCCTGGGTTTTTGGTTCTGGGGGAACGAATTTTGTCGCCAAACTCCTCCAGATGCTGCAGCAGCAGGAGGAAATCCTATTGACAAACGATCATTGGAGCCGCCCTACATATGTGGTTGATTTGGTCGCTGCTATTTTGCACATGCGCGATGAGAAGGGAATCTATAATTTTGCCAACCAAGGGGTTGCTAGTAAGTATGAGTTTGCTCTTACCATGCGCGAGGAAGCGCTTGCTCAGGGCATCCCCGTTGTAACTAAGCGCATTGTCCCCATGCCAGGCAGCCACTTTCCCTCACCCTGTCAACGGCCTGTTTACTCTGCCTTCGACACAGAAAAAATCGAGCAAAAACTGTTTATCCGCTCTTGGCAAGAGGCTCTGCGAGAATTTTTATGCGTCCCCTAGAAAATCTCTTAGTTACGGGTGGCGCCGGATTTATCGGGTCTGCTTTCATCAGGTATCTCCTCCGTCTTCCTACATTTTGTGGAAAAATCATCAATCTCGACCTGTTGACGTATGCCGGCTGTCTCGATAATTTACGAGAAGTGGAACACAGTCCTCGTTACCGGTTGGTTCGAGGGGATGTCAACGATCTCTCTCTCGTGAAAACGATTCTTCAGCAAGAACAAATCGATGCTATTGTCCATTTCGCTGCAGAGACTCACGTCGATCGGAGCATTGTCTCTGCGCTGCCATTCTTTCAGACGAATGTATTAGGAACGCTTGCTCTTTTAGAAGCGGTTCGCTCTCATCCCCATGTCCATTTTCACCATGTTTCTACGGACGAGGTTTATGGATCTTTAGAAGAAGAGGGAGCGTTCCATGAAGCATCCCTGTACAACCCCAACTCTCCCTATGCGGCATCGAAGGCCTCCTCCGATCATCTCGTACGCGCTTTTGCGCATACCTACGGCCTGTCCGTCACACTCTCTCATTGTAGTAATAACTACGGCATAGGACAGTATCCTGAAAAATTCATCCCTCTCATGATTCTCAACTGTCTTTCGGAAAAAACTCTTCCTGTCTATGGGAATGGGCGCAATGTACGCGACTGGCTTTATGTAGAAGATCATGTGGAAGCGCTTTGGACAATCCTCCATTTTGGACAACAAGGGCACACATATGACATTGGGGGAGGGACAGAGAGTTCTAATCTCGATTTATTGCATCTGCTGATCGATCTTATAGCAGACGAAACCGGCAAGCCCTCTACTGTGTATCGTTCTCTCATCCGCTTTGTAGAGGATCGCCCGGGGCACGATTTTCGCTATGCAATCGATGCATCGAAGATAGAGAGAGAACTGGGGTGGCGCCCAAAAACGGTTTTGCGAGAAGGGTTAAGCCGTTCTATACGGTGGTATATGAGTTGAGGCTGCCTCAAGGCAGAATATAGCCGCGGGTGGCTTTTTGCCAGTCGTATACAACCCGTTCTTTCAGCTCTCTATCGAAGCGTACCTGGATGGAAAGATAGGCATGAGGATGGCGGTTATCGGCATCTCTGCCTTCGTTTTTCTGGTAGAGCTTGATAAAAATTTCTTTATTCAGCCAAGGCTGGATGGTTACATGGGATTCTGTTTTGTCGTAGCGTTTAAACTGATTCCAGTCCTTGTCGTTTGCATAGGCAGGATTTTCTAGGTAATACTGCATGAGAAGCCCGACGATTTCTAGGGGGCGCTCTTCCATGCCTTGGACATAAAAATCGACCTCGGCGCCGATTTGATGCTTCGAGGTACGTGCCTCTTTGGCAGGATCGGAATAGGCATTATGTGTAGGACATCTGTGGCCGCAGGTGATGATGACGCGCTTCATCGTCTTTTTTTGGACGTAGTTCAACAGATCGATGAGAATGGGATAGATTCCCTCTTTCCCATGGATGATAGGAAACCCATGGCGCGATGTGCCTTCACAATCGATGAGGGGCGTTGAAACACCTTCCGCCAGGACAGGAGGATTTGCTGGATTGCCTTTGCAGCGAAAAAATTCTTTAGTAATACGCGGTAGATTCCCTTCCGCCTCCCAGGGATAGGGTGCGCGTGGGGTAGATTCTGGAGTCTGAATGGCGTAGAGCCTCTCTTGGTGGCTGCGGCACAAAGGCTGCGAAAGACAGTTACGTCTTCTGATCTTTTCTTGCTCCGATTGCTCTAGGCGCGAACACCCTGTGAACAGCAGCAGAAAAGTCCATAAAAACAGTCGGAAACTGGGGAGTAATGGACTTTTGGTTCCGCCTCTACTATATACCAAAACTAAAGAGTCTATCATGTCCGAACCGTCATTCCATGAAGCATCGCGAGCGGCAAGTATCTCTGCGCCAGACGCTCCCCCAGGTAAGGAATTGCTTTTGCTCCAAGAGCTGAGCAAAAGCGCTTACGCTAAGTTACAAGAGCAATTCCAGAGAGTCAATCAAAATCGAGAGGTAGGAAGATTTAACTATCTTCTAGACCCTATTTTACAACGCGTTGAGGAAGGGGTATTGTTTGTGAGCCTAGACGGGATGATTGTGCTTGCAAATCCAGCCTGTGCATTCTTAGTGTCCCGCCCCCTTGAAACTTTGCGAGATATGAAATTTTGGGACCTGTTTACTGATGATTACTTTGGGTTTTCGCTGCGCGAAGCTCTCACCTTTGGAATTTCCCATCGATTGATTTATAAGAGCTTTGCATCGAAGGAATTAGAGATTTCTTCCGCCTTTTTAAGCGAAGGGGCAAAGAGTTTGCATGGTCTCCTCATCATCCTACGCGATATTTCAGAAAGACAGCGTAATTTTCGGACTGTTATCCAAGAAGATCGGATGAAAGAGTTAGGCAAAATGGCGGCGACCGTAGCCCACGAAATTCGCAACCCCCTCGGGGGCATTCGCGGATTTGCCTCGCTCCTCTACAGAGATCTTTGTGTTCAAAAACCTCTTCAAGAGATGGCGAGCGCAATCATTGAAGGGACGAAGACCTTGGAGCGCCTCGTAGGCTCGATTCTCCATTTTGCTAAGCCAATCCAGATTCAATTGCAATCAACTGATTTGGGCGCTTTTTTGAAAGAGACGATGAAATTTGTGAAAATCGATCCCTCATTTCCGCCTAATATGAAAATTGCCTTACACATTCCGCACGATCTTATCCTGGTTCCCATCGACGCTGCGGCGCTAAGATCGGCTCTTCTCAATCTCCTATTCAATGCCTTTCAATCCATGCCTGAGGGAGGCATACTCTCTCTTTCTTTGCTTAAACTGGAAGGGATGTGTCAGGTTCTCGTTTCCGATACGGGAATGGGGATGGATAGCGCTTTGCAGCAAAAGCTCTTTTCCCCTTTCTTTACTACAAAGAAGGGGGGGACGGGACTCGGACTTGTGGAGACACGGAGAATCGTGCAGTCTCATGGTGGCACAATCGAAGTGAGATCTGTGCCCAGCAAGGGGACTACGTTCACGATCACATTGCCGCTGAGGAGATGAAAATCGACAAACTGCAAGAGGTCTCATGATCGAAAAAATTTTGGTGGCAGATGATGATCCTTTAATGTTGCGGTTTAGCCTCGAAACTTTGGTGCGGCAGGGAAAAGAGGTCGTGACGGCAAAAAATGGGGCTGAGGCAATTCAACGGTTGCAAGAAGAGCCGTTCGATCTGGTCATTTGCGATGTGAAAATGCCCCATAAATCGGGATTCGATGTATTGCATGCCGCACGGACGCTGTACCCCTCCTGTCTGGTGATTTTAATGACTGCCCAGGGTAGTATAGAATCGGCCGTAGAAGCAATGCGCCTGTGTGCATTTAATTATCTCGTAAAACCCTTTTCTCCAGAGGCGCTTGAGACTTGTCTAGAGAAAGCGGAAGAGCATATCAGGTTGCTCAAAGAAAACCGATTTTTGAAGGATGAGAAAAACGGTAAACTCATTGCCGAAAGCCCTGGCATGCAACGCATTTTACAGGACATCGAAAAAGTGGCCAAGTCTCAGGCAAGCGTTTTCATCACGGGAGAATCGGGTACGGGCAAAGAGGTGATTGCTGGTGCGATCCACCACCTCTCGACGAGATCTTCCGCTCCCTTCATCAAAGTCAATTGTGCCGCCATTCCAGATGCGCTCGTAGAGGCCGAATTCTTTGGGCATGAGCGAGGGGCGTTCACGGGCGCGCACATGAGAAAAACAGGACGTTTTGAGCTTGCCGATAAAGGTACCCTCCTTCTTGATGAGGTCACGGAGATCCCCCTCTCGCTGCAACCGAAGTTATTACGTGCGATTCAAGAACAAGAATTCGAGAGGATCGGAGGCGTGCGTCCCATCAAAGTCAATATCCGGTTCCTTGCAGCCTCCAATCGGAGTATGCAAGAGGCGATTGAAATGAAAGCGATTCGTGAGGATCTCTATTACCGATTGAATGTCATTCCGATCCATATTCCGCCTCTTAGGGAACGTCCGGAAGACATCATGCCGCTTGCCCACTATTTTCTTGAAAAGACCTGCGTTGAAAACCATAAACCCCTGAAGCGTTTTGGAGAGAAGGCCATCCAGAAGCTACTCAGCTACAATTGGCCTGGAAATGTCCGGGAACTGGCCAACATCATAGAGCGGACGATTGTCCTTGATTTCGGTCCAGAAATTGACGCAGAGCATCTCTACCTCGATTCGCTCGTCTTAGAAAAAAAATCTCCTAGCAGTGCTTCTCTTCCCCTCGGGCTTCCACTCCATGAAGTAGAAAAACGGCTCATTTTAGAGACTTTAGAGGTGCATCACCACAACAGGACGAAAACAGCCTCTGTTTTGGGTATCAGCGTAAGAACTCTCCGCAATAAACTACACAAATATGGGGTGTTTACAAAGCCGTAATCTCAGAGATTGTTAACGGATATGGAGTTCGTCGCTTTTCGGAGGATTTTTGGCCGATTTTCGATTCAAAAGGTCCCGAAAATCGACAGAAACCAAATCCGTTAACAGTCTCTCAGATTTTTTTGGCTTTTTCTTGTTTTTTTTCTAACTTTTTCGCCTTTCTCTCTTTGGGTGTCATCGTAGGTTTTTTTCTTTCGTCTTTACGATGTTTGACAATTTCTTTGGTCATAAATCCTCCTATAGGAACCGTCAGGGTATACCGAAGAGGAATTTTTGATCAAAAAATTTCGAAGTTGTCTTGTCTATAAATTCAAAATTGGCTTATACTGCGTCGTCATATTGAGGACAGTTTCCCTATGGAACACGGAAACAACAGACGTACACCCTGTCCTTGTAAAAGTGGAAATGCCTATGCCGATTGTTGTCAACCCTTCCATAAGGGAAAGCGTCCAGATACAGCCCTGCAGCTCATGCGCTCTCGCTATTCAGCGTACGCCCTTTGTCTGCCTGCTTATATTATTCATACAACCCATCCTGGAAGTCCTCAGTTCTGCCATGATACCGCTGAGTGGTCTAAAAAAATTTCTGAGTTTTGTACAAACACCAAATTTAAAAACCTTGAGATCCTTTATTTTCAAGAAACCGCTTCTTTCGCCACTGTTACCTTTACTGCGCATCTAGCCCAAGATAAAAAAGATACGTCTTTTACAGAAAAGAGCTATTTTGAAAAAATAAAGGGAAAATGGCTGTATCGCAGCGGGCAGTTATTTGAAGGTCATGCACCTAACGTAATCACGACCAATCAACTCCGACTCCTTCCTATCGCTTATTATGGCAGCCCTATTTTGCGTAAAATAGGGGATCCGATTGCCAACATGACTGCCGATATTCGCAAGTTAGTTGAAGAAATGGTGGAAACCATGGATGCATGTAACGGAATAGGTCTCGCAGCGCCGCAGATACACCATTCGATCAAACTTTTTGTCATTCGCAGGCCTGTTGAGATCGAAGGAGGTAAAATAGAGTGGAGAGAAGTGAAGATTTTTGTAAACCCAGAATTATCTATGCCGAGTAGAGAGACCTGGAAAGTAGCTGAAGGATGTCTCTCTATCCCTTCTATTCATGCTGAAGTAGAACGGCCCAGAGAAGTGACTGTGGAATATTCTGATCTAGAAGGCAATAAGATCAAAGAAAGGGTTTCTGGGTGGGAGGCTCGTGTAATCATGCATGAAACTGATCATGTTAACGGTATCTTATTTATTGATCATTTAGGAGCAGATGAAAGACAATATCTCGAACCGTTCCTTAAATCTCTGGAAAACACAATCCACGATGGGACTGAGTTATAAAATAAAGGATCTTTTATGACATCACCTGCTGACTCTCTTGAAGGAGCTTCTTCTAGTCTCCTTTCCCTTTCTGGCTGCTCTCGTTTTTTAGAAGAAGCTCAATGTGGAAAGCTTGGGTGGACTATCGTAACAATCAATCTGGTAGCTGTAGCTATTTTTACTGGTAATCTGGCATTAGGGGGCGCTTTAACGGGAGCATTGAGTGTAGGTGCGGCTGTTGTAATTTTCCCATCAATTGCCTTGTTTGGCCCTTCAAACTATTTTCATTATCTTCCTCAACCTCTCCGAATGGGACTTGGATTTGCTGCAGCTTGGGCTTCTGTAAAAGTGAATGCAAATGGAGCTTGGGAAGGGAAATTTGCTGACTGGGCCCATTTTGATGACTATCGCTTGGCTAAAGGCTTAGAAGGCTTTTTTAAAGAGAAACGGATCAATACGGTCATGGATTGCGGATGTGGAACAGGGTTTTATGTAAAACAATTGCAAGCTAATGGATTGAAAGAGATATACGGTTGTGATGGGAATCCCGATACTTCAAAACTAGGAGGAGATCACTGCCTAGTAGCGGATCTTTCTCAATCTAATTTCTTAAACGCCACATCGCAGGCTAATAAAAAGTTTGATTGTGTCATGTCTTTAGAAGTAGCGGAACATCTTCCCAAAGAACACGAAGAAACCTTTTTAGATAACCTCATTGGGATTGCAAAGGATGATGGGTGGATCGTATTGAGCTGGGCGAAAAAAGGACAGGGTGGCCTTGGCCATGTTAATGAGCAAAACGAAGATTATGTGCTTGCAAAAATGGCTCAAAAAGGGTGGACCTATCAGAAACGGGAGACCGATCAACTAAGGCTTCAAACTGCCCCCAATACCTTTTGGTTCCGTGAAACGACTTATGCTTTTCGTCGTTCTCCGAACGATTAATAATACCAAAGGAGGATCTTCCTCAAACTCTTGCTGAAGATCAATTTTCGTCACCTTGTCTCATATGTAGGACTTGGTGGCGACTCTTAGAGATTGTTAGCGAAATGGCATGATGGTCTGAGTTGCCAGGCTGGATTTTAAGATCTGAGATGGCTATTCTATTGAGATCGAAGAGAGCAACATCGATCCGTTCTTGGCAGTCGCTACATTCTGTCCGTGGTTTTCCGTTTGCAGTGTGTTTAGCCTCATCTGTGCAAGTCACTTGCCCTTCTAAAGCGTTGACAAGATGAGAAAGTCCCGAAGTTTCTTTTTGTCCTTCTGAGAGAGCTGAAGTGTCGAGATTGGAGTCGCCAACAACGAGCGCGTGTTGACCTTGTACGAGAGGAGACATATAGTGCTGGAACTGTTGCAAACGTGAGGCTTGCTCCTGAGGAGAACCCCCTGCATTAAGATGGATCTCGAGTTGAGACATTCATGTTCCGATATAAAACGATATTAGACCTCTTGCGTAACTAAAGTTCTGTCGATTTTCTAGTTCTTCCAAGTAACCGATTTTCGATTTGCTTTGGGCGCTTTTGAGGTGGAACGGGTATATACTGTTGTCGATATTGCTCCCCAATTTTGAAGTCGAAAATCGGCCAAAATAATCCAGAAAATCAACGAACCATTAGTTACGCAAGAGGTCTATTGGGAGATGGCCTTGCTGCCCGCAGAAAATGAACCCAGGCTACAGAAGTAGCGATCAAACTGGACGTACTGAATCAAATGGCAGAACTGTGGATGTCAAAAAACGTCAAATCTTAAATTTGGTATTTCAGAATTTGAAATTTGACGGTCAGAAAAACCTGATTCTCGAGGTGAAAGAGCCATTTATGACCCTGATAAGGATCAAAAATGGCTCAATCCGTCCGATTGATTGCAGGCAATCGGACGTAATCAGAACGTTCGATTGGAAAAAACTCAAGGAAAAGCTCGAAGTTTTCCAGTTTACTTCTCGGGGATCAGCTCTACTTCGGCAGGGTTAACATCTAAAAAATTAGATTTGCTGACTACTTTATGACCACTTTTCTTCTCTAGTGCACGTCTTGCATCACCAGCAATTTCGCCACCCTCTTTAGCCGCCTTCTTATTTTGACGAAACCCTTGCGCATCCTTACGAACAGCAATTTCTGTCGTTGAAGCCTCTCCGAGCATTGTAAAAATTAACTCTAGATCGGTCATATGATCTCTGAGATTTTGCTTTTGAAGGCCTTTTAACTTTTTGTGATCGGAAGGTTTCAAGCCAAAAATCGCTTCAGCTATCTCGGCCGTAAGAATAGCGTATTCTCTGTCTTCTTTCACACCACGCTTTTCCCATTCATTCGTCAACTGTTCACGAATGGCTATCCCACGCATCCGCTTCTCAATCCAGTCGTCAGGATAGCCCTTGGCTTTGTATATGGCTCGGCTTCGTTTGGCAGCTAGTTCCGGATCCTCTATCTCCTGAATGCGCTCATAGCCAATTTTTGCCAGCCAACGTTTAAAAGGCTCTGCTTTAGGAGATGGGATAGACTGGATAATCCGGAAAAGAGTTTCTGTATTGGCTGTGTCCGTCTCTCTCATTTTCTTATCGGGAGCCTCTAATTTCAACCTTACGATTTTCTCGTAAAGTTGAACAAACCCTTCTTTCTCAGACAGTTGAATTTTAAGATCAGACCAATACCGATTGGCATAAGTGCTTTCGGTTAAAACCTCAACTACATCAATAATGGAAAAATACCACTCATCCTGATAGAGGGCCTTTCGGATCTGCTTCCCTCTGAAAATCGCGATCTTTGACGACGCGTTCTCCATTTCGTCTACCATAAATCCTCTGCCTTAAGCACTAAGGCACAGAAAGTGTAAACAAAGTTTCCAATTTTTTGATAGCCAAGACGAAAAATCAGACAAAAACCACAAAAATTATTGACTGATCAGGGAGAAAACTGTGACTGCTCCCTCGCCTAAAGGCGAAGGAGTAGTCACTCTTTAAATGCCTCTTGATCCAGAAATGGTTCGCCATCCAAAGCGAAGCACTTGATACCGTGTTGAACGACAGCATCTCACTCCGCCGTTTTATAGGACTTCCTAATCACCAAACGGCTCCTGATAATTCTGCATTGGAGTTTTTTCGAGAACGAATACACCAGCGCCAAATTGACGCATTTCTTTTTGCAGAGATTGATCGACAGTTGGATTCTCATTGTCCACCGCAAACAAAAAAAAACACCAACTCAGACTTAGAAAAGCATATCGAGATTTAGAAGAGGTATATGAGGTAAATACAATTCAAAAAGGAGACTGTTTGGAATGGAATGGGACAATAACCAAAGAAGGATATGGAAGATTCAAATTCCAAGGAAAAGTCTACAGCGCTCATAAACAACATTGGGCGATGAGACTAGGGGAGATTCCGGAAGGTATGATAGTCTGTCATCATTGCGATAATAGAGCCTGTGTTAAAATTGGGCATCTCTTTTTAGCCTCTTCCTCCCACAATTCAAAAGATATGGTGAGGAAAAATAGGCAAGCAAAAGGATCAAAAAATGGGAGTTCAAAACTCAATGAAACCCATATAAGAGATACTTGCCGCTCCTCCTACCATAAGCATTTCAGATATATACCCGTTCCACCTCAAAGGCACCCAAGAAAATCGAATTGAAATCTCTCTAAAATTGAATAAAAAAAAGTCGAGGTCAATATTGACTTAATATTAACCTCGCTTTTTTATTCAATTTGAGAGGATTTGAATCGATTTGCTTTGGGCGCTTTTGAGGTGGAACGGGTATAGCAAAAAAATACGGCGTTCATGGTTCCACTATACGAAAAATCTTAGACGGGAAATCATGGAAACATGTAGACAATCACCCAATCCAGCCCGCTCTCTTAATTTGAGAAAGATTTTCCTCAGTTCTGAAGTGGCCAAAAAACGTCAAATCTTAAATTGGGTATTTCAGAATTTGAAATTGGACGGTCAGAAAAACTTGATTCTCGAGGTGAAAGAGCCATTCATGACCCTGATAAGGATCAAAAATGGCTCAATCCGTCCGATTGATTGCCGATGGCCGGACTCGAACCAGCACCCTATTGCTAGAAGTAGATTTTGAGTCTACCGCGTCTACCAATTTCGCCACACCGGCTTAAGGAGGGGGAATGGGAGCCACTCATTTTATGCGGAGGGGCATTTAAATGGGAAGCCCCCAAGCGTAAAATCCGAGTCTCCATTTTTTTTGTTGCTTTATGAAGCGCCTTTGGATGCATAATAGTGCGAAACCAGAGCAGGTGTGATTGAGGATATGAAAGAGCTATTTCGAAGGAAACCGATCCGGGCGTCTTTTATCGAGACAGAAGAGGGGCAACCGTCCCTGAAGCGTCATTTAAATAGTTTTCATCTGATCACGATTGGCATAGGTGCGATCATTGGGGCTGGGATTTTTGTCATTACCGGACAGGCGGCAGCTCTCTATGCAGGTCCGTCGATTGTCCTATCGTTTATTATCGCGGCGATCATCTGTACGCTCGCGGGATTGTGCTATGCGGAACTGGCTGCAATGATTCCAGTGGCTGGGGGGTCCTACTCGTACTCCTATGTTGCATTTGGGGAACTTCCTGCTTGGATTGTTGGATGGTCCGTGATTGCTCAGTATATTATTTCCGCTTCTACGGTAGCAGTTGGCTGGTCCGGTTATTTCGTTAGTCTGATTGGAGATTTTGGGGTCCGTTTTTCCAAAGCGTTTGTTCAGGCGCCCATTTCCCATGGCGTGGAAACAGGTTGGCATTTGACGGGGTCGCTGCTCAATATTCCAGCGATGGTACTTGTGCTTTTTCTAGGGATATTGATTTCAATTGGGATGCGCGCTGCCACCTATTTTAATAATGTCATGGTTGTCATCAAACTCTTAACAGTTCTCCTGTTCGTTCTGTTTGGGATTCCCTATATCCAATCTGAAAATTGGCTTCCTTTCATTCCGGAAAATACGGGCGTATTTGGCGAGTTCGGTTGGAGCGGTGTTTTGCGCGCAGCGGGGCTGCTGTTCTTTGCTTATCTAGGCTTTGATACAGTGTCAACGCTTGCTCAAGATACGGTCAATCCGCAAAGAGACATCCCGAGAGGGATTTTGGGATCGCTTTTCTTCTGTACGATTGCCTATATCATCACCTCTTTGGTGCTCGTGGGCGTGGTCCATTACTCCCAGTTGGACGTCCCCGATCCGATGGCCGTTGCGCTTCAGGCCATGGGGCAAAAATTCTTCTGGTTTAAGTTCATTGTTAAAATTGCGATTGTCGCCGGTCTAACAACAGTGAGTATGGTGCAAATGTTAGGACAAACCCGGATGTTCATGGCGATCAGTAAAGATGGACTTCTTCCGCGTCAATTCGGAAAGATCCATCCTGTGACCAAGACGCCGCTTTTTGCTTCTGGAGTTACGACCTTCATCATGATGCTGTTGGCAGGAACCATGTCCATTGATGTTCTAGCTCAACTTGTGTCTATGACCACTCTGTTCATTTTCTCTATTGTATGTCTCGGTGTGTGGGTGTTGCGACATACGCATCCTGAATTTCACCGTTCATTCAAAGTACCATTGGTTCCATGGGTTCCTGGGATCGGGATTGTCGTGTGTGTTGCACAGATGGGCATGTTGCCGCTCACTACCTGGATTCAGCTCATCGTGTGGCTTGCTTTGGGGATAGCGATCTATTTCCTCTACGGGATGAAAAATAGCCAATTGCGTAAGCAAAAACATTAATCACGCAAGAGGTCTGATATCATTTATCAAAAAGAACTCCTGAGCCAGACCTACTCAGCGCATCATGAACAGGGGAAGCGGTATGGATATCTCTTTTGTCAAGGGCAGCGCGCGCCCTATCTCAAAAAATGGATTGGCACGGGAAAACGGGTGCTTGATTTGGGGTGTCGCGATGGCTCTTTGACCCGGTCCTTTGCGTCAGGTAATCAAGTGATAGGAGTAGATATTGACCGTAAGGGACTGCAAATCGTTCAGAAAAATCTTGGCATTGAGACGCAGTGGCTCGATTTGAATAGTGAATGGCCCTTTGCTGAGGGGAAATTCGATGCGATTGTATGCTGCGAGATTTTAGAACATCTCTTTTTTCCTCATATTCTGATCGAACATATACATAAGAGCCTTTCGCCTGGAGGTATTTTTATCGGATCAGTGCCTAATTCTTTTCGCTTGCGTAATCGCTGCAAATTTTTCTTAGGTCATGAGTTCGATAAAGATCCTACCCATGTTCGTCTTTTTTCTACGTCGAAGATCGAACAAATGCTGCAAGGGCGATTTTCTTCCATTGAAATTGTCCCCATTCAGGGTAAGGTTCTCCCTTTTTTGCCTGTTGTCGAGGGACTGCCGCGGGTTTTTGTGCGGCTGTTTGCAAAAGATTTGCTCTGGCGTGCTCAAAAAATCCTTTGAGATCATCGATTTTCTGGGGGTGGGGAGTTTGGTAATTGGCTTAAACGATAGAAGCTGTCTTGGAAGGCCGATTCTATGGCGTTAGAGACGGAGTCTTCAGAAAAATTTCGAGAACGATGCAGAGAGATCACTTCAAACTGCGTTTGTTTATAGATGTTGCCTGGATAAGGGCATCGTAGTTGTAAGCTGTTGCCCTCTTTAACGATGGAAAACTCTACGGGCGTATCGGAACCATTTTGCATCACTGCAATGCGATGCGGATTATGGGGTGGGGCAAGGATGGACCTTCCATAAAACAGATCGTGAAAGTCCGATGTTCCTGTGAGGTAGTGGAGAAGGGAGGGGAAGAGATCAACATGGGTGGTCTCTTTGGCAAGGGCTGTAGCTCCAGGCAATTTGTAGAATATGGGCACTTCTGTCTGATAACGATTGAGATGAGTGCCATGAAAAAAGGACTTCTCTTCGTAAAATTCTTCTCCATGATCTCCCGTAATGGCGATGACTGCCTCGTCATAGAGTGCCTCCTGTTGCAGTTTTTGAAAGAATCTATCCATGAGGGAATCAACGAATGAGACAGCTGTACGGTAGCGATTTTTGAGCGGTTCGACCCCTTGTTGGGTAAGCGAGAGGTAGTCGATTTGCTTGGCCAGGGGGTGAAATTTTAGGGGGAAATCTTTGGGAAAGCTATATTCAGAATGGGTAGAATCTAGAAAGAAGAGGTAGAGGTTGCCTTCTCTGCCGCCTTGAGCTGCGAGATCTTGTTCAAAGGCATCGAAGCACAAGATATCACGATCGCACGGTTCTAAAGACCGATTCAAAGAATAGTCTTGCACTGTGTGTGCCAATTGACGGTCTTTCCCAAAGAGGAGCTGATCCATTGCAAAGTAACGCAAATCGCAGGAAGAGTAGACTCGAATCTTATAGCCCATCTGTTTGAATAGGTTGAGGGGAGTGCTCCCTTCTGTCCAGGTATCCCTCATCGTGGTCCAATGGTAGGGGAGATGGGATTGAAAAATAGCAAACCAGGAAAGGGCTGTCCAATTTGCATTGGCAAATGAGAGGGGAATATCAATATGATCTAGAGCAAATTGTGTGAGCCTGGGCGCTATTTCTTCAGTAATAAAATCGCGCCGTAAAGTTTCCACCACAAAGAGATAGACATTGGGTTTTATTTTCGCTTGAAGAGGAGGGAGCCGTTTTTTGCTCTCTTCTTCGCTATACAGGGAGGAGAGGGGTTGTTGTAGGTTGATATATTGGGGAAGCGGGGAAAGGAAAGTGGCGCCAAAGGGAAGCGTTTTCTGGCATTGGTTGTAGCTCTTCCGGTCAAGGTAGGGGTGGGCTAAGAGATCGAGGAAAAATAGGGAGATGCCTGTCGTGATGAGGGCCATCGTAATTTGGTTGAATGAGAGGAGCCACGGTTTAGCCTCTGCAAGGCGGTTTGTAATCCAATAGAGAAGCAGACCCGCCATGGGGATTAGAGACAAAATAGAGATCGTAAGGATGATCATGTCCATGTTCATGTTGAGGGCTGTCAAAGCGGTCAAGAGGTGATCCATTCCTCGGAAAAATAAAAATTTGAATAAATAGGACACTGGAGCATCTAAAATTCTCAGCATTGTGAAATCGGTGAAATGGAGAACGCAGAGGCCGAAAAAACAGGCGACAAAGGTGAAAAAAAGCCATCTAGGGGCAAATCGTTTCAGGAGATAAGCGATCAGGATGCATCCCCAAGTTTCCAGCAGAGCTTGACCTAGTGAATAGAAGAGAAAAAAGAGGCGGATGCCGAGGAGGGGATTATCGACGAAGAGGAAATGAGAGACGCTTAGGCTGCAGAGGAAAACAAATAAGATGCTGAAATAGAGGTAATTGAATTCCACTTTTTCAAGCAACAATTGGCGCATTTGACGCGGGAAAAACAGCTTGCGCAATAGGTGGTGAAGAGAAGTTTGTAGCATATTTTATAATTTATCTGATTGTGGAGCACTTGACAAGTTGCTCTTCCTATGGAATAATTAATGCGCAAAATGCGTTTCTGGGTAATATGACAAACTTTTTTTTGGGAACTCTGATGTTTTTTAGTTCTATAGCCTCTTTATTTGGTATTCAACAGGAGAAGCGTTACGACGTGGCGATTTTAGGCAGTGGTACTGGCGGGCTGACTTCTGCTCTCTACGCCACTCGGGGGGGGCAATCTGCGGTTGTGGTCGAAGGATCTACCCCAGGAGGGCTCCTGACTCAATCGAATAGTGTGCAGAACTGGCCGGGAGAAATGGATGTTATCGGGGGTGCGTTAATGGATAAAATGCGGGCGCAGGTACAGGCTAATGGCGCCCATTTTGTCCAGGAAGAGGTTGTAGGCGTCGATTTTTCGCGTCGCCCATTCACAGTGACGACTCGCTCTTTAGATGGAGAGGCGAAAGTGCGCAAGATTTTAGCTGATTCGTGTGTGATTGCGATGGGGACAACGCCAAATCGGTTGAAGGTGCCAGGCGAATCAGAATATTGGGGCAAGGGAGTCTCTAATTGCGCTATTTGCGACGGTTCCTTGTATAAGGGTAAAGTAGTCGGTGTGGTCGGCGGGGGCGATGCTGCCGTTGTAGAGGCACTCTATCTTTCGAATCTCGCAAAGCAAGTACACCTTTTTGTCCGTGCGGATCGCCTCAGGGCTGTCGAAATGAAACGCTCTGCTGCGCTATTGCAAAAGCCCAATGTCCAGGTGCATTACAGGACCTCTGTTGCTGAAGTGAAGGGAGACGGTAAAAAAATAACCGGAGCTGTCTTGCAGTCCCAGGGAAAAACGCCTCCTAAAGAGGCGCCGTTAGATGGGCTGTTTTTAGCGATCGGCTCTACGCCCAATTCACAGCTCTTTCAGGGAATACTGGAAATCGATCAGCAGGGCTACATTGTTTTGAAAAATCACCAAGAAACATCGGTGCGTGGAGTGTATGGCGTGGGTGATATCGTCACGGTCAAACCAGAGTTTAAGCAGGCAATTTGTGCGGCAAGCGACGGTGCTAAAGCGGCTCTTCAAGCCCAGGAATTTGTTACGGAGCTGCGCTTCAATCCGAGGGTAGCGTCGGTGCAGCGGATAGCATCTGAGGTTTCGAGGACCCCTGTAGTGGTAGAAATCGGATCAGTCTCCCAGTTCGAGCAAGAAATGAAGATGGTGGAAGGGACGGTTGTGGTCGATTTTTATGCAACGTGGTGCGGTCCGTGCAAACAGATAGCACCTCTCATAGAAAAAAGCGCTCGTCATTTGTCTGGCCGTGTGAAGTTTTTAAAAGTGAATGTCGATCAGGTAAGAGAGTTGGGTCAGATATACGATATCCATGCTATGCCCACTGCGCTCTTAATGGATGCTTCAGGAAAAGTGCTGGATCGGAAGGTAGGCTCAGGGCAGATTGCCGATCTTTTGAAGCAGTTGGAGACAGACGAAGCCGCTACTCTTCCTGGAATAGGCGTTTAATCGCAGGTCCAAATTCTTGTTCAACCCATTCCAACGTATTTTGCTCTTTGTGCGGCAGTCTTTTGTCATGCAGATCCCAGAGCGCTCGGATTTGTAAAGATTTTGATGCAAAGATGTTACGTGTCCGAGAGAATCTTGCAATCAGTTTGTTTTGTCCGTTGTGGAGGCAAAATTCATAAGGGGGGCGCCCCGCATTGAATCTGGCAACGCAGGAATAAGGCCAGGGATTTGTAGAGAAAATAGACCTCCCTTCGAGGTAGGGGATCGGACGGTGGCTCAAGTGGTGCAGAAGAGTCGGGAAAATGTCCATTTGAGAGACGATGGGGGGAGACTGTTCAAGCTCTCTTTGTCCTAATTTCATGTAGAGGGGGATGTTGGTTTGCTCATGCGTGAGATGAGAGCCATGGAAGAGGTGGCCGTGTTCAAAAAATTCTTCCCCATGATCTCCTGTTATGATGACGATAGATTCCTCTTTACGGGGCATTTTTTCGAACCATCTTCCCAAAAGAGAGTCGATGAAAAAAACGGAATTACGGTAGCGATTTTTAATCATCTCAATTTTTCGAGGTGATTGGAAAACGTTGAAGTAATCGATTCCTGTGGAAATGGGGTGAAATTTGGGGTTCCAATGCAAAGGCCAGCTATATTTGAAATGCGTGGAATCGAGAAAAACGATGCAGATTTGCCCTTCTCTTAAGTTGGGGTTTTCAAGTAAGTCAGTTTCTAAGGCATGCAGAGCTTTGGCATCGGAGTCTGCAGCGGTGAGGGGGGGCGTATGATGAAAAGTTTGATAGGAGTCGATAAGGTTGTGCGCTGTGCCGAACAGGAGCGACTCCATCCCGTAGTAATTCAATTGAGCGGAAGAGTAGAGCCGTATTTGATATCCCCATTTTTTTAGCAGTGTAAGAGGGGGGCTGCCCATCGCCCATCCTTGTGTTTTCACATGGTGCCAAAAATAGGGAAATTGGGAGTGAAAAATCGAAAACCAAGAGAGGTGGGAGCCGTTGGCGTTAGAGAGGGCGAGATCGAAATGGATATTGTCTTGCTTAAAGCGGTAGAGATTGGGCGCTGTGTCCGCAGAGATCACATCTTCCCGAAGGCTTTCGATGACGAAGAGATAGATATTGGGTCTTTTTTTGAGAGTAGTCGTATCGTGTTCGATGAGGGCGGCCATTTCTTGTTCTTCCAAGGGTGGAGTGAGGAGAGCTTGGAGGGGAAAATGGACGATTTTTGGCTGCAGGAACGTCGATTTCCAAGGTAAGGATTGGATGAAGGCTGTATAGGCATCGGGGTGGATCGTATGCGATATCGAAAATTCTAAAAAGAGGAGAGCTACCGGAATGCAGAGGAAAGACTGCAGGAGCCAGTTTTTGCGAAAGACGAGGGGTCTGCGCGCTGTAAAGCGCTTTGTCCAAAGGTATAACCCAATGCCGATCAACGGTAATAAGAGGATGAGGACTGCGCCAAACATCCAAATGCCGAGAGAGATGCCTGAGGCGTCGAGTAAATATAGAAAATCTTCAAAATTTTCATCGAGGACAAAGGCAATCGTTTCCCAGACTGACAGATCGAGAATCCGATCCATCAGGAAGTCGAGAATATGGAGAATGAGTACCACAAAGGTGAGGCCAACAAAGCCCAAAAAGGGGACTTGTCCTAGGTATTTGTGGATAGCCCAGCCGAAAAAGATCAGTGCGGTCGTTTCTAGGGCTGCTTGCCCTGCGGCATAAAGGAAGAAAAACAGGGGGGCGCTGCTCGTAGGTTCTTTGATGAAGACAGAGCTACTGGAAGTGACGATAAGCAAGGCAAAAAATAGGCCGAAATAGAGATAATTGATCGCGAACCGCGATCGATTTTTTTCCATGACCTCACTATATTAATTGGAGATTTTAGGACAAGGATATATATGCACTGGATTCAGAATTTTCAGCTTTTTCTTTTTGATTTCGATGGTCTACTAGTGGATACAGAGAAGCTTCACTACCGAGCCTATCAAGAATTGATGGCGCGGCAAGGTTTTTGCCTGGATTGGGATTTTACAACCTATTGCAGGCTTGCACATTGGGACGCTACTGCGATTCGGCAGGGGCTCTATGCTAAGTTTCCAGATCTTAATCCAGATTGGAAGTCTCTGTATGAGGAGAAAAAGAAGATCTATAAGGAATTGATCCTGGGGGGGCGCATTCAGCTCATGCCTGGCGTTGAGCGGCTTTTGACAGCGCTTCAAAAAGCAAACATTCGCAGATGTACGGTGACGAACTCATCGCTTGAACAGACGCAGCTCGTTCGTGCGCAATTGCAGGTTCTCAATACGATCCCCTATTGGGTGACTCGTGAGCAGTACGAAAAGCCAAAACCCTCTCCAGAATGTTATCTGTATGCGATCCGCCAGTACGCGTCTGCAGGAGATCGTATCATCGGATTCGAAGATAGCATTCGAGGTCTGCTCGCATTACAGGGCACTCCTGCATTGGCTGTTCTTATTTGCCCGAAGAATCATCCTCTTGTCAATCAAGAAGAGATAGGCGGTGCGCTGCATGTTACGTCGTTTGATGAGATTTTGGATAGAGAACTTTTGTAAGGAACAATCCCTTGGGGGGTGCAGAAGCTCCTGCGCGTCTTCGATCTTTGGACGCAAAAATCAGGGGGATCTCTTCGGGAGCGACTTTTCCGCTGCCTACTTCAAGCAAAGAGCCTGTGATATTTCTCACCATTTTGTAGAGAAACCCGTCTGCTTCGAATTCCAGACGTACGCCTCCTTTTTGCTCCACAAGATCGATCCTTCGAAGCGTTCTGACTGCATCATGGGCGGCTGTTCCTCTATCAGCGTGATTGGCGAAGGCCAGAAAATCTCTTGTTCCCAGAAAATGGGGAATAGCACGGGAGATTGCTGAAAAATTACAGCTGTCTATGACCTGATGCCTGTAGAGGCGGATAAAGGGGTCTAGCACACAGCCAAGATGGAGGTGGTAGTGGTAAATTTTTGCAAGCGCACTGTATCGTGCATGAAAGTCCTGTCTCACGGGCTCTATTTGCAGAATGCGGATCGTGGGAGGCAGGAGGGCATTGATGGAATATCTGCACCTTGCGCAATCCAGGCATTGATCAGAATCGAAATGGGCCGTTTGTCCTAGAGCATGAACCCCCGCATCCGTACGGCCAGCGCCTGTTAAAGAGGTCGCATGGCGGAGCACGATTTGAAGCGCTTTTTGCACAAGTGATTGAATAGAGGTGCCTGTTTTTTGCACCTGCCATCCGCAATAGGCAGTACCGTCATAAGAGAGGGTTAAGAGATAGCGATATGCCACAAAAATCCCGGCGTTTAGACCGGGATCTTATCAAGAACGGAAAAAAAGAACCTTAGGAAAGATGTTTATTAACCAGTTTGGTCATTTCAAACATATTCACAGCTTTTTTGCCGCCAAAGATTTTTTGAAGCTTTTCGTCTGGATTGATATTTCTCTTGTTTTTCGCATCTTGCAGGCCGAGTTTTTTAATGTAAGCCCAGAGTTTTTTTGTTACTTCGGTGCGAGGCATAGGCCCTTCGCCAATGACTGCTGCTAATTCTTTGCTCGGTTTTTTAGGCTGCATGAATTTAGAGTTTTTGGGCTTTGTTGCCATGTTCTTTCTCCTTTATTAAAGTGTACAGACCCCATCTTGAGAGGTCGCCTCTCAAAGAAATCTTTTATCTATCCCATGAGTTAATAGTCAAAAAAAATCGTACTCGAGAGAAAAGCACAGAGGCCGCGTTATTTCTTGTCTCTCAAGCTAAAACTTTGAGATTCTAGAGCATCCTTGCATTTTTTTCACGAAAAAATGAGCGCTTGTAATTTTACAGACTTTCCTGGCAAATTCCCCAAAGGGAAGGTTTTTTGATCGACGAACCCTTATACCGAACGTGATGCAATGATCGGATTTGGATTGACCTCGACTTTGCACGTTTTTTAGCCTGCTAGCCTATCCTATTTGCTCAGAGAGCAAAATAGGATAGGCTAGCAGGCTAAAAAGCTGATGTTGAATCTAGAAGCTTTGACGCAGCCGAAATCCCAATTCTTGAATCACGTTCGGTATAGTTACGCAAGAGGTCTCATGATAGGGGCATTGGAAGAGTTAAGTGCGAGCTTGCGCAAGGCGGAATCCAGCCGAGAAAAACTCTCCCTTCTGGACGCATTTCCTCTCGTCCAAGATTTTCTGCAGCGCTTTCCCGCGGTGCAACAGATTTTAGACACCCTCCCTGAATCTTACGTAGTGGTGTGCAAGGAAATCATGGCCATCGGCCAATTGGATCGTCTCTTAGGGGACTCCGCGATTCACAACGAATCCTTGAGTGCGTTTTTAAAGAAAATGGCAGTCGTCGACGATTTTTACCGAGAATTAGGCGGTATCGTTGGCTACCAGGAGACCATTTTGAAATTCTTGTTGGGCACCTCCGATGCGCGTCAATCCGATGTGGCGACTTTTCATCCCCCTTCCTTCATCGACATTACCCAGGAAAGTGATGCGGTTTTAACAGCCATCTTGCAAGGGATAGAATCTCTGCCTTTTGTGGCGGAGATGTATCCGTTGGGCGGTGCTGCCGACCGACTTCACCTTGTCGATGAGAAAACGGGTATGGAACTTCCGGCCGCCAAGCTTGGCTATGCGGGAAGAACGTTGTTCGAGGGGTTGATCCGCGATCTTCAGGCGCGCGAGTATCTCTTTTTCAAGTTATTTGGGAAGCAGGTAACGATTCCTATTGCGATCATGACATCAGAGGAAAAGGAGAATCATCGTCACGTCCTCCAAATCTGCGAAGAGGGGCGCTGGTTTGGCCGTCCGACCGATTCTTTTCGCTTTTTTACACAGCCGCTTGTTCCTGCAGTCAATGCGATGGGGGATTGGTGCTTTTCTAAAATTTTGACGCCTCTTCTCAAGCCAGGAGGACATGGAGCGCTGTGGAAATTGGCTCGCGACGAGGGGGTTTTTAAATGGTTCGAGAGTCTCGGCAAGACGAAAGCTCTTGTGCGTCAGATCAATAATCCCATCGCAGCGATCGATCATGGGCTGATTTCTTTTACGGGGTTTGGCGTAGGCAAGCAGATGTGGCTTGGATTTGCCTCTTGCCCAAGACTTCTCCAATCGGCCGAGGGGGTTAATGTCGTCGTAGAGAGGAAAAATGGGGACATGGTGCTCACCAACATCGAATACTGCGATTTTGCAAAATATGGGATCGAGGATGCTCCCTTAAAAGAGAATGAACCCTATTCTCGATTCTCCTCGAATACGAATATTCTATTCGTCGATTTAAAGGCGATTGAGCGTGCTGTGCACCTGTGTCCGTTCCCTGGTCTTTTAGTCAACTTAAAAGGCTCGTCTGGAGGAGTCAATAAGCAAGCCGTTGTGGCTCGTCTTGAATCGACGATGCAAAATATCGCCGATGTATTCGTAGAAAAACGTCCAACAGTTTCCCCTCTGTCACAATCGGTGGCTATGGAACATACGTTTGTCACCTACAATCAGCGTCATAAAACGATTGCGACCGCCAAGAGGGCGTTTATTCCGGGTAAAGTTGCCCGAGAGACTCCTGAAGAGTGTTTCCATGTGCAGCTCTACTCCGCACGGGAATTGCTGAGCGCTTGGTGTCGCTTTTCTCTTCCCCCTCAGCGTTCTTTAGACGCTTATTTGGAACAAGGGCCGGAAATCCTTTTCCTTTACCATCCTGCTCTCGGTCCTCTCTACTCCCTGATTGCTCAGAAAATTTCTCAAGGCAGTTTGGCATTGGGATCTGAATTACAACTCGAGATTGCAGATGCTCACATTGAGCGGCTCAATGTAAAGGGGAGTCTTCTTATCCGCGCCACACAGCCGATGGGGCATTTGGACGATCAGGGCGTGCTTCACTACTCCTACCTTGCGGGGCGCTGCTTTTTGAAAAATGTGTGCGTTGTCAATAGGGGGGTAGATTGGGACATTTCGCGCCCTTTTTGGAAAAATTGCTTTGTGCGCAGAGAGAGTTTAGAAATCATCCTTCATGGATTTTCTGAGTTTGTTGCGGAAGATGTCACGTTTCTTGGAACATTCCGTTTTGAAGTGCCTTCGGGGATTAGGATGCGGGTGCGGGACGCAGGAGGAAAGCTTGTCGTAGAGCAAGAGGAACTTAAAGAGGCTCCTTTCTGGCACTATGAGAAGCAGGGTTTAAAGATTAAGAGGCAGTGAATTTTTTCACTGCCTCAGTCTGGATCGTCTGATTACACTTCTTCCGCTGAGCGGTTTTGTGTATATACGACCGCAAGCAGCGCTGTGAGCGCCACAGCGCTTACACCAATGTAAGTGGCTCCTGGATTGGCTTTCATCAGGCAGCAGCTCATCATGGCTAGATGTTTCATTTGATTGTATCCGCTAGCTAGTAGCTGGCCGCAGATGTTAAAGAATGAGACAGAAAGGGCGGCGATTTTTAAAGCTGCGCTGACCACGGCGCTGCTGACCGTTTGAATACCGCTCGAAATGCAAGACCCTGTTTGGGCACAGGCGGACGAAAAATGAGCACTTATTGTTGGCATGTGAGGACTCCTATTGTGTAGGTTTGTTCGAGACCAAAAATTGTTATATGATGTCTATTAAATGTAAAGGGTAAAATTTCCTCATAGCCTCGACATTTAATAGAGTGTTGGGGAAAATGGGTATACCGAACGTGATTCAAGAATTGAATCACGTTCGGTATAATTCAGAGAATGTCTACAAAGTAATGGTTTATCAATTCAAAAGAACCCGAGAATCGACAGAATTATACTTTGGAGACATCCTCTCAGAGGGAGGAATGTTATGCAATTAGAGATTCAAGAGAAATTAAAAGAGATCGAAGGAAGACTTTCGGAGATGCGGAGGTATCTTTGACCTGGCGGTCAAAGAGGAAGAAGTTCGCAAATTAGAAGAGAGAATGGCAGCTCCAGATTTTTGGAACGATGGCGGAGCTGCGCAAAAGACGATCGAAGCATGCAATATCCTAAAGTTGTGGACGGTCCCTTTCCAAGAGATGAATTGCAAGTTTCAGGATATCAAGGAGTTGCTTCCTGAGGCCTACGAGATAGATGACGTCGAGCTCATTAAAGAGCTAACGGCGTCGCTCGCCTCTATTGAAAAAGGGTTGGAAGAGCTGGAGATCCGAAAGATGCTCGGCGGGGATCTCGATAGCAGGGATTGCTACGTGGAGATCAATGCTGGAGCAGGCGGAACGGAGTCATGTGATTGGGCTGCCATGCTCTCTAGGATGTATCAGCGCTATGCGTCTCGGAGAGGTTGGAAGGTTGAGGTAGTTGATCGGCTGGAGGGGGAAGTGGCCGGTATCAAAAGCATTACATTTCGTTTTTCAGGGGCATTTGCGTACGGCTACTGTAAATCGGAAAAGGGGGTGCACCGGCTTGTGCGCATTTCACCCTTTGATGCGAATGCCAAACGACATACGAGTTTTGCCTCTGTCGACGTGATTCCCTTGGTCGATGACGTGCAAGTAAATGTTCTACCAGAGGAGATCAGGGTGGACACATACCGTTCTTCTGGAGCTGGCGGACAACATGTGAATAAGACCGATTCGGCAGTGCGAATGACTCATATTCCAACAGGTATCGTCGTTTCTTGCCAAAGTGAGAGGAGTCAGATTCAAAACCGGGAGACCTGCTTGAAAATGCTTCAATCAAAGCTCTATGAGAAGGAGCGATTGGAACAGCAGCAGAAGGTAGCTGCCTTGGGAGGGGAAAAGAAAGAGATTGCCTGGGGCAGCCAGATCCGCAATTATGTATTTCAACCCTACACTCTTGTTAAAGACACGCGGACAAAAGTGGAGATTGGAAACATTCAGTCTGTTATGGATGGGGAAATTGACGAGTTCGTCACCGCCTATCTCAAGGAATTTGGATGACATTTTTGACCGATTTCGACATTCGCTATTCTGTGGAAGAGGACGCAGCCCCTCTAAAGAGATGGCTGAGCGTGGAAGGGGCCTGTGATGATTTCCCCTTCGAAACGACCGATTTGAATGAGGTAGTGAAAAATTGGATCGGATTTGCACGATACAAGGCAAGTCTTACGGGAATCCTAGGTAGCGAGCCTTGCGCGGTGGGAACGTTGTTCCTTATGCCTTACAAAAAGGTGGCGCATCAATGCTCTTTCAATCTCATCGTAGATCCTGTGTATCGGAGAAAGGGGATTGGAACTTCCATGGTGCGTAATCTTCTCCATCTAGCGAAGACCCGCTTTCGGCTAGAGAGCGTTTATGCGGAACTCTATGAACCAAGTCATCTGCTCGCCCTTGTAGAGAAATTGGGATTTCAAATATTTGCGCGCCAAGAAAACTTCATCCATGTGAATGGCTGCCCCCGTCCCCGTGTTTTACTGGAGTATTTTTTCCCATGAGCGAAGAGGCCATGCGCGGAGTACCGCTAACGTTTCGCTTTGCCCAAGAAGCGGATCAACAGTATATCGTCTCTTGGCTCTTACAGCCTGGAGTGCTCCGCTGGTTTCCTCTTGCTGATGTACGTGAAGTGGAAGATGCTGCTCGTATTTGCGTGAGCTATGCTAAAGATCATGCGGTTTTGATAGCGCTGTGGGATTCTGTGCCCTGCGGAGTTGCCAATCTGTACCTCCAGGGCTGGAAAAAACTGGCTCACCAGAGTCTTTTTATGATCATTGTCGATGAGCAGTACCGGAATAAAGGGGTGGGAGGGCGTCTTTTGGAGGAACTCATCTCTCTTGCCAAAGAGCGATTCAGCATGGAGATGCTCCATCTCGAAGTCTACCAAGGCAATCCTGCGATCAATCTCTACCGCCGGATGGGATTCGAGGAGTATGGCGTGCAGAAGCGCTTTATCAAGGAAGCAGATGGGATATATCTTAATAAAATTCTTATGCAGAAAATCCTATGACGATGGAACAAGCTGCCCACAGGCTAGAGGTCCTTTTTTCTGTCCCTCTGCAGATCACATGGCATGAGAACCGAGTCTCTTTCATCTCCTGCGCTAAAGAACAGGGCAAGATACGGCTTCGGTTGCATCGTCTCTTTGCTAAAGCGCCCAGTCCCGTTCTCGAGGCGATCTGTTCCTATGCTCTCACCGGGAATAAGGAGGCCAGAGCGCTCATCCGACAGATGGCGCATTTCCATTTTTCGACGAACCACTCTCGGCCCGATTGTTTAGAGTCCAAGGGACGCCACTACGATCTTCATGAGATTGCTTGCCAGGTACAAACGCGCTACACTTTATTGTTGCCTGCCCTCTCGATTGGCTGGTCCGCTCAAGTACGTGTGGGAAAATTGCGCTCCATTACTTTCGGCACTTACGATGCGCATCGGAACCAGGTGCGGATCCATCCTTGGCTAGACGATGCTCGGGTACCCAGGTATTTTCTCGAATTTCTCGTCTATCACGAAATGTTGCATGCGGTATGCCCTTCTTATCTCGATGCAAGGGGAAGAGTGTGTTGCCATACCCCAGAATTTCGGCGTTTAGAACGTCAATTTCTCGAATATAAAGCAGCCAAAGAGTGGGAGAAGAAGAGCTTGAACTATCTCGCGTCATGGAGGAGAGGGTATGGCAGGTCATAGTAAATGGGCCAATATGAAGCACCGCAAGGATCGGGCGGACAAGAAAAAGGGGAAGATTTTTAGCCGGATCATTAAGGAGATTATGTCGGCAGTAAGACAAGGGGGGCCAGATCCGAGGGCAAATAGCAAACTGCGTACTGCGATCCAAAAAGCGAAAGATGCCAATGTCCCTAATGAGAACGTGGAGCGAAATATCAAAAAAGCCTCTACCGAGGGGGGGCAAGATTATGCTGAGATGACCTATGAGCTGTATGGATACGGAGGGGTTGGCCTCATTGTTGATATCATGACCGACAATAAGAATCGGATCTCTTCCGATATTCGGATTGCGACAAATAAGTGCGGCGGCACTGTGGCCACTCCCGGCGCCGTCTCCTATAATTTCGAGCGTAAAGGGCTGATCCGTGTACTGCAAAATTCCATGAAAGAGGAAGATCTATTCCTCCTCGTCAGCGATCAAGGGGCTGAAGATTTGAGCGTGGAGGATGAGGTCTTCGTGGTGACTACCCCGATAGAAGCATTTTCTAGAGTCAAAGAGGCCATTGAACAGGCGGGCGGCAAGTGCGAATCGGCCGAACTTGAGATGGTTCCCAAGAACTTTATCGAAGTATCGGATACAGACGCCGATGCGAATATCGCGCTTATCGAATGGCTCGAAAATCTAGATGACGTCGATGCCGTGTATCACAACATGCGGGTAATAGAGCAGTTATAATTTTCCCTTTGAACACGTAAAATTCTTCTGCAGCGCCTCCAAAACGTAGGGCTCTAGCCCCTCAGGCGTTTGTACTTTTTTAGGCAAAAGCATCGTTTTCTTTTCAATGAGTTTGCCCTTTTGTTGCTCGGCATAGAGAGAGAGGTCGCTGAATTTTAGGAGTGTGAAGTGGTTGGCTGCGGCAAAGGCGCGGATTCTGCTGAGATGGTAGAGCCAGGTAACGCTTGGCGGCGGTGGGCCGAAGCGGTCTTTGAGTTCGGCAAAAAGCTGCTCAAGTTCTGTGAAAGTAGATGCCTCCCCTAAGCGGTGATAGATCTCCATTCGGATAGAGAGTTCGTTAATGTAGGATTCGGAGAGGACGGCGTCGAACGCGAATTCCATTTTTGTCTCGTTGAAGGAGATCGGCTGCTGTTTTTTGAGGGCATCGATCGCTCGTTTCAAGAGTTTACAGTAGAGATGAAAGCCGATCGCGGAGACTTGTCCCGACTGCTGGACGCCGAGGATATCTCCTGCGCCCCGAATTTCGAGATCGCGCATGGCGATTTTCATGCCGCCGCCGTAGCCGCCCGCTTCAACGAGGGCGTTGAGCCGTTTGCGCGATTGTTCAGGAAGGCGTCTCTGCTTGGGGACGAGAAAATAGGCATAGGCTGCCCGGTTCCAACGGCCGACTCTGCCTCTTAACTGATAGAGATCGGCCACTCCATAAGTATCCGCTCGGTCAATGAGGATCGTATTGGCATTGGGGATATCAATCCCATTTTCAATGAGGGTTGTGGCAAAAAGACAATCGATTTCCCCTTGTTTGAAGCGGTGGAAGACGGTATCAATATCATCCGCATCCATTTGGCCGTGGACGATGCCAATACGGGCTGCGGGAACGAGTTTTTCGATGTCAGCTGCTTTCCCATAAATGGTTTCTACGCGGTTATGGATGAAAAAGCTCTGGCCTCCCCGGGACAGCTCTCTGAGGAGTGCGTTTTGGATCAGTTCTGGCTCGGTTTCAGCGACGATCGCTTTGACGGGGAGTCTATCTTGCGGCGGCGTGCTGATCACCGACATGGGGCGGGCATGAACAAGCGACATATAAAGAGTACGAGGAATCGGCGTTGCGGAGAGGGTGAGGCAATCCACTCCTTTTTTGAATTTCTTCAAGTGTTCCTTAGCGCGCACTCCAAATCTTTGCTCCTCATCGATGATGACTAACCCTAGATTTTTGAAAGTAACATCTTGGGAGAGAATACGGTGAGTGCCGATCAGGATATCGATCTCCCTCTTAGCTACTTTTTCCAGAGTGTCTCGATTCTCTTTGGCTGTATGAAATCTGGAGACAGTGCCTATTTTTACAGGGAAGCCACGCATCCTCTGAGAAAAACTTTCGTGGTGTTGGAGCGCTAACACAGTTGTAGGGACGAGAACAGCTACCTGTTTGCCTCCATCCACTACCGCTTTGAAGGCAGTGCGCATGGCGACTTCTGTTTTCCCATACCCCACATCGCCGCAGATGAGTCGATCCATTGATTGTTCCGACATCATATCCTCCTTACACGCTTGGATGGCAAGGAGTTGGTCTTGCGTTGCTGTGTAGGGAAATTCTTGTTCGAATTGGCGCATCATATCGCTATCGGCGGGGTAACGAAATCCTCCTGCAATCGCCCGTTCAGCATAGATTTGGAGGAGGTCACTGGCATAGCCTACGATTTGCGCTTGAGCGCTTGTGCGTGTGGCTTGCCATCTCTTGCCTCCAAGCTGGCTTAATGCGGGGGGTGCTTCATGCGCGCCTATATATCTGGAAACAAGATAGGATTGGGAGAGCGGGACGAGAAGTTTGCTTTTTTCTGCGTATTCGAGCGCAAGAAATTCGGTCTGTTGCCCTAAGTGGTTTGCATGTTTTTCCATGCCGATATAGCGTCCGATGCCGCTATGGAAATGGACGACGAGATCGCCTATGCCTAGTTCATGGAACTCTGCCGCAGGAGTATGGGTGGTTCCGCGCCATTTTTGTCTGCGGACAACCGTTCTGTGGGTGATCTCAGCATTGGGGATGAGGACAAGCGGGATGTCAGAGATGAGAAAGCCTGCTGTGAGAATGCCTGTTTCAAAATGGCTCTGAGGGGGTAGGGAAGGGAGGAGTTTTTTGACCTCGCGTTCTTCCACTTCTGTGGCGTTTAAGAAAATAGCTGAGAGATGCGGGAGCGCAAGAGTTTCATCCAACGGATCGATGGGACGAAAGGGATGAAAAAACCTCGTGGCTTCAAAGGAGTGGTGCAGCATTTCGAAGGCGATGGGGGAGAAGAGTTTCGTTCTGCCTGCTAATTTTTTAACGGAAGAGAGTGCTTCGATGTTTTCTTTGGAGCAAAAGAGATGCTGGAGTGCCCGATTTTTTAACAGCTCTTCTGGAGGATAGAAAAAAGGGGATTTAGCGCCCGGCATCTGTTTAATCGATACATAAGTATCTTCGATCGCAACGAGATCATCCCAAAAGAGAAGAGGGGTATGTTCCAAGTAATCGAAGAGGGAAGCGAGGCGAGGGGCTTGTTGGAGTAGCGGGAGTTCTTTAGCAGGGGAGAGGAAGATTTGATTTGTTTTTCCGATTGTTTTTTGTCCCACAGGATCAAATGTGCGGATCTGTTCGATTGTATCATCGAAAAATTCAAGTCTGCAGGGATCGGGAGAACTGACAGGAAAAAGATCGAGGATGCCGCCGCGAAGAGCAAATTGTCCTTTGTCGGTCACAATGGGGACCCGTTCATAGCCGAGATTTGAGAGAATTTGGGGAAGTTGGTGAAAGGGGATTGCAGTCCCAATCTTCCAAAGGGTAAGGAGCGGTGCAAGGAACTCTTTGGGCACGATTTTTTGGAGGAGCGATGAGAAGGGGCAAAGGAGGATCGATGGGGTCTTTTTTTGGGTGAGCAGGTTAAGCGCTTCGAATCTTTTGCCTAAGATGTCGGGACTAGGCGCAATTTCTTCGCCAGGCAGGGTTTCCCAAGCGGGAAATTCTATCACGGCATTTGGGGCAAAAAAAGAGAGGTCGTTGAAGAGTCTGTCTTCGCGCACGCCTCCTGTAATGAGGACAATGGACTTTTTTGTGATGCTGAGGGCAAGAGAGGCTAGATAGGCTTTCGGGGCATCCCAGAGGCCTTCCAGCAAAAGAGACTCGCCTTCTTCAAGAGCCTTACAGAAGGCGCGCAGGGCCGGACTTTTCTCAGAGAACTTCATACCGTGTCTTTTAGGGAATGCCGGATCTTATCAAATGCTTTGAGAAGACCGCTCGGATCTTTTCCGCCCGCTTGCGCAAGGTTTTGCTTGCCGCCTCCGCCCCCTTGGATCAGGGGCGCTGCCTCTTTAATCAAGGTGTTTGCGTGGATCTGTTTTTGCACGAGATCGGCGCTGACGGCTACGAGGAGCTGACAACGATCTTGTCCTTTCGCGCCGAGAACAACGACACCCGATTTGAGGTGCAAGAGTAGTTCTTCCGCAAAAAGGGGTAAGTCTTCCGCAGGTACATCCACTTCTTGGGCAATCAATGGGATCGCGCCCGCCTGCTCTTTGTGAGCAAGACATTGTGCGGCAAGCTGTTTCATCCTCCCCCTGCGATGTCCTTTCAACTCGGCTGCAAGCGCCTTATTTTCATCGAGAAGGGAGGTGAGTTTTTCCAATAAAAGCGCGCCTGGCGCCTTCATTTTCTCTGAAAGTTCTGCCAAGAGATCTTCCTCCTCCTGCACCATCTCTTCCGCAGCTTTTCCACAGAGCGCTTCAATCCGCCTGACGCCTGCCGCAATACTGCTTTCTTTGGCGATCTTGAAGTAGCCAATTGTGCCGGTGCGCCCTGTATGAGTGCCTCCGCAGAGCTCCTTCGAAAACTCTACATCGACAACACGAACACGGTCTCCATATTTTTCTCCGAAAAATTGCTTGATGTCAGAGCGTTTTTGTGCCTCTGCATAGGGAAGTTCGTAAATTTCGACAGGAAGATCCTCGCGGATCTTCTCATTGACAAGCGTAGAGATTTGTCTGAGTTCCTGTAGCGAGAGCGGCTTATGATGGCTGAAATCGAAGCGCAGGCGATTCGCTTCTACCAAAGATCCTGCCTGTTTGATATGGCCGCCCAATACTTTGTGAAGCGCCCAGTGGAGAAGGTGGGTGGCTGTATGGTTATTCTGGATCTCTTGGCGCCTCTTCGCATCCACTGACGCGTGAACGGCGTCATTTTTCCGGAGCCGTCCTCTTGTCATTTTTCCAAGATGGGCGATCACACCTGGATAAGGGCATACGGTATCGTAGACTTGGAAGAAATTCTCTCCTTGACCAATACGCCCCGTATCGCCCACTTGCCCGCCCATCTCCGCATAAAAGGGCGTACTGTCCAAGAGCAGCAGTCCTGTTTGCTCTGCCTCAATTCCATCGACAAATTGGCCATCGATGACGATACCCACTAAATGGGCATCGCAAGAGGTCTTTTCATAACCTTGAAACTGCGCATTGCGATGCGTTTTTACAAAATCGGAGAAGAAGTTGGCCTCGAATTGCTGCGCTGCCGTCTTATGGGCTTTACGCGATTTTTCTTTTGCTTCCTCTTCCAACTTCTCGTAGCGCTGTAAATCCACGGAGAGATTTTCATCCTTGGCAATGAGGAGTACCTCTTCTAGAGGAAAGCCGTAGGTATCTTTCAACTTGAAGGCATCGTCTCCAGAGATTTTTTGCGCAGTTTTTCGAGAAACCTCAATCACGGAATTCAAGATATTGCCTCCGCGTAGAAGTGTCCGAATGAATGATTCCTCTTCGAGCGTCACAATCTCTGCGATTCTGTCTTGCGCTGTTCTTAATTCAGGGAAGTCCTCTCCCATCGATTGAGTAAGTCTTGGTAAAATGTCTGCTAAAAAGGGGCGCTGAAGTCCTAATAGCCTTCCGTAGCGAACAGCCCTGCGCAAGATTTTTCTCAGCACATAGCCCCGATCTGTGTTGCTCGGCTGCACGCCGTCTGCAATCGCAAACGAGAGGCTTCGGATATGATCTGCGATCACGTGGAATGCGGGACTCAGTTTTCCATCTTCAAGATTGTATTTTTGCCCGCTTACTGTTTCGACTTGCGCAATCAATCCTCTCAGCACATCGGTTTGAAATACGGTATCAACACCCAGTTTCAGCGACGCTACCCTTTCGAGACCCGAACCTGTATCAATTGACTTTGTAGGAAGCGGTGCCATCCTACCGTCCGCTGAGCGCTCGAATTGCATGAAGACGAGGTTCCAAAATTCCAGATACCTTTCCCCAGAAAGATCTTCCTTAGGACTTGCTGCGTGTCCGTACTTGAGTCCGCGGTCGTAGAGAAGCTCTGAGCAGGGGCCGCAAGGTCCCGTCTCTCCCATGGACCAGAAATTTTCTTTTTCCCCAAAGCGAACGATCCTATTGGGCGTAATGTGCTGTTCCCATAGAGAAAACGCCTCATCGTCGTCTTTGTAGACGGAAACCCAGATTTTCGACGCGTCGAATCCGAACACCTGGGTAGAGACTTCCCACGCATAAGCAATCGCCTCTTTTTTGAAGTAGTCGCCGAAGGAGAAGTTTCCGAGCATCTCAAAGAACGTGAGGTGGCGCGTTGTGTGACCCACATTTTCCAAATCGTTGTGCTTGCCGCCTACGCGGATGCATTTTTGCGTTGTCGTGGCTCTGGTGTAGTCGCGTCTCGACTTGCCTAAAAAAAGATCTTTAAACTGATTCATCCCCGCATTGATGAAGAGAAGCGTGGGGTCGTCATGGGGAATTACGGGAGACGAGGGGACGATCGTATGCCCCTTGGACTTGAAGTAGTTGAGGAACGATCTGCGGAGCTTTTGGGATAGCATGGGGGTCACAGCCTGTAGTTTATTAGGGGAAATGGTAAGCCATTTCCCGGATACTGGCAATGGGTTGGGTGGAGGGTGGTGAAAGGAGTCAACATCTACCATTATATTTCCGGGTTGTAACAAGAACAGACTGGATTTGAATCGATTTGCTTTGGGCGCTTTTGAGGTGGAACGGGTATATATTTGTGGGTCATGGCGTGGGTTTTGATTTTCTTTTTGAGTGTCGTAACCCAAAAAGTATGAAGACCCACGTCAGTTTTTATCAAAGACTTATTTAAAAAAACAAGCGTTGTGGCCTGACGTTCCGTCAAGCGGCCGCCGCAGTGGCCGGAGGGAAAAGCGGCTTGATCTAGCTTTTCTCCCTGCCTACCAAAAATATTAATATATAGTTTGTTTGTTTGGTTGGTTGGTTTATATAAAATAACGACTTATGTTACTATCTAATTAAAAAAGGAGATTTATGGCATTTCTAGTACCATTCATTCAGCCTGTAGCGACGGCTGCAACAACTTATTTTGGAATAACAGGCACAGTAGCAACTGTGACTGCCGCAGTGACAACATCAAAGTGACAACATCAATAGGTCCTGCTTTAAGTTTAGCAGCAATGAAATCCGCTCAAATGGCAGGGTTATATTTAGGGTCTAAGGTTTTGTCCTGGTCTTGTCAAGATGCCGCTGAATTTCTGCAGAAATACTGTAATTCTAGCACGGATAGTATTGCCTGTATGTCAATGAAGGGACAAGAAATAACGGGCTGTATGGGAAGCTGGATGTTATCTGGCGGTATAGTTTACGACGGAATAGATTTTGTTTTTCAAGTGAAGGCGGGAAAATGATCATAGAATATGCAAATAATAAATTATGTTTGAATGCAAACGACCTTGCTAAAGCTGTAGCAGAGGTTTCGGTTACTGCTTCAGTGTTATTTGTAGCAAAATTGCTCCTTTCTGATTTAGGAAGTGTGAGCGGAAATTTTTACAATAAGTACTGTGATTCGCCTGTAGGCACAGTTTCCTGCTTTACAAACTATACCATGGCAGAAAGCGTATCTTGGATGAACACAGGTGTGGACAAGGTTGGGGGTGTTTTTGCTTTTACAAGTATCCTTTTTTTATTGGAAGGCGCCTTTGCTCTAGGTTCAAGAGCGGTGAGTCACATCAGTGCAAAATCCTCTTCGTTCAGGCAGGGGGCCTGTAGCGATAGTGGCGTCAACGCACGAATTTCTGGCGGGGATAAGCTCTTCTCCGTAAAAATGGTCTCTTATACCAAACGCAACAAATAACTTCATATTTGAACGTGTCAAAGCGCCGAAAATCGTCGATCGCAAGTGGCATAGTATTAAGTCAATACAACGCCACTTGCGATCGACGATTTTCGGCGCTTTGACACGTTCAAATATGAAGTTATTTGTTGCGTTTGGTATAAGAGACCATTTTTACGGAGAAGAGCTTATCCCCGCCAGAAATTCGTGCGTTGACGCC
>JACRBF010000042.1 GCA_016213175.1 Chlamydiia bacterium | reverse complement strand
TCTTTTCGTGCTCAGGTAAAGTTCTTAATGAACGCATGGCGAATAGTTTAGACTAATAAAGATTTTATAATCCAGCTTTTGGGTGCACCTCAAGTGGAAGCACTATATACCCGTTCCACCTCAAAGGCACCCAAGAAAATCTAATTGAAATCTCTCTAAAATCGAATAAAAAAGCGCGGTCAATATTGACTTAATATTGACCGCGCTTTTTTATTCGATTTGAGAGGATTTGAATCGATTTGCTTTGGGCGCTTTTGAGGTGGAACGGGTATAGTGCTTCGCTCTATAGAGATTGACTAAACGATGGACGTTGTCTGCGACCTTAGCCTCGCACTCTTTAAGGAGATCGGTGCATAGCCGCCGGTTTTGATCGATGATTTGATTGATCTGCTCGATATGCATTACAGAGGCATGCTGAATAGCTGGGTCCACATTGCGCGGCAGCCCCAAATCAAAGATGAGCTGCCCTTCTGTCCCTTTCCCCGCAATCAAATAGTGATCTGATGCACTGGCGCAGATGATCCAGTCGAACTCGTGCCACTTTTCTAAGCATTCTCTTCCTCTCACGATCACTCCCTCCATGGCTACAACGCCAGTAGCTCTCGTGACAAGCACAAATTGCCTAATCCCTTTGTGTTGTAAAAAGGCAGCAAAACCTCGATTAAACTCGGAATAGCCCAGGAGGAGAATTTTTTTCTCTGCAAGAGTTCCAAAATGTTGGAGCGCAAGCCGCCAAAGCGTTCCATGGAGCATCGCCTCCCCTTTTTCCTGACTAAGACAGTTACGCGCCATCTTGCCTATTTTTAATGCTTTTTGAAAAATGTAGTGGAGGCATCCCGGCAAAGCAGCCCTATCGCAGGAACGCAAGTAGGCCATTTTCACCTGATGCTGAATCTCCGTCTCTACTAAAATCGCACTGTCAAGCCCTGCGGTGACTCTGCTTAAGTGAAAAAAACAATCGATCCCAAAGTATGAATAGAGACGGTGCTCAAAGGGCTCTTTGACGAAGAGCTGTAAAAATGAGAGCGCCGCGCCGTGAGCGCTTGCCAGATCTTCCGCGCTAAAATAGATTTCAGTCCGGTTACACGTAGAGAGAAGCACTGTCGAATAGTGGAAAAAAAACACCCCTTCGCCCGCGAGCCTTTGACAACCGCGCGCAATCTCTTCTCTTAGCGGCAAATCAGCCGTTTTGTAATTGATGCCGATCACGCCCACGCGCGGCAGGCAGCAACTCCACCCCATATGCACTCTCCAACAAGAGGACTTTATACCAAATGTGATTCAAGAATGAGGATTTCGGCTGTGTCAAAGCCTCTAGATTCAACGATCGTAAGTTACTCCCATATTTCTAATATTGTGCAACTTACGATCGTTGAACCTAGAGAACTGTCACATCAACCCAAATCTGATTATTGCATCACATTCGGTATATTAGCCTCTTAGAAGAAAGATTATCAATTACGTGTTTTTCAACGCGGCGCGAATAAGATCCAGGTCGAACCCCCGTCTCTGCAACGCCGCCGCCGGATTGCCGCGCAATTTGGGCAAAAGCCTTCGAATTGCCTCAATTTGCATCGCAGGAGAGACCTTCTGACGCACGCTGTGCGCCGAGAGACCGCGGGAGCGCAGCTTCATCTCGATGTACCTAGGCCCGTACGCAAGCGCCTCTTTCAGGATCAGCCTTTCCGTAAACTCATCATCTTTGAGATATCCTAGCTCCTTTAGCTCCTCGATCAGTATATCGCAGACAGCATCAGAGAACCGCTTGCGCTCCAATTTCTGCTTCAATCCAGTCGTAGAATAGCCCCTTGCCATCAAAAGCCTGCATGCTACCTGCTTGGCAAGGCGCTTCTCTTCTTTCTTTAACCACTCTTGCAGAGACTCCAGAGAAGGAAACGAGCGCGGCATCTTATAGATTTTAAATAAAATGGGAATCTCAGAGATGATTGCACCCCCTTCTACAACCTCCCACAGATCGGGATCCAAAGCGCTTCGATTCAGACTGAGCATACTCCCCCAGTTTGCTTGAAAATCGATTTATCGGGACAATGGAATCTGTAGCCTCGACTTTGCAACTTTTTTAGCCTGCTGGCCTCGGCATATTTGCTTTCTGAGGCGTTTATTTAAACGAGAAGGGGTTGCTAACCCCTTCTCGTTTAAATAAATCGACTAGTTTGGCTTATGGCTAAACGTCCGAGAGCAAATAGGATAGGCCATCAGGCTACAAAAGTTGCAAAGTCGAGGCAGCAACAAAAGAGACATTTCATGCCCAATCCAGTATCTCCTTCAGGTGGCCATTCCCCAGCGGGTTCCAACCCGAATCCGCCGTCCAACAACAATCCCCCTCTAGGAGGAAAAGAGGACGGCAGCAAAGAGACAATGACCGAGTTCATGAAGTTATTTACTCCTGAACAGCGAAAAAAATTTATGAATATCCTGATTCAAAATCTCACAGGCGAGATGCAAAAAGCATCCAAAAAATATATTGAAGAGCTCAAAAAGGAGCGTGAGGATATCGAAAAGCAGTCGTAGCCAACAATCTCCTAGTGGGCTAGAATGCCCCCCGTTATGGGATCAATGACTGAAGAGACCGATCTGCTTTTTGTAGCAGCGGAGGAAGAGGGCGCCCGGATCGACAAATTCCTGGCGGAGCGCTTTCCTACCCATTCTCGTACTTATTTCCAAAACCTCATTGAAGAGGGGTGCGTTCTCCTTAACGGCGAGCTTGTCAAAAAACGAATCGCCTTGGAAGAAGGTGATGAAATCTCTGTCTGTTTTCAGGCCATCCCGGGCCCTTCTTTAGAGCCGGAATCGATCCCTCTAGACATTTTATTTGAAGACGAACATCTCCTTGTTATTAACAAGCCGCCGGGAATGGTCGTCCATCCAGCCCCAGGAAATTGGTCCGGCACATTCGTCAATGCGCTCCTGGCTCACTGCCACGGGAAAGCGCCTGGCGACGACCCCATCCGTCCTGGGATCGTCCACCGCCTGGACAAAGATACCTCAGGCGTTCTGATTGCAGCGAAAACTCTCGTGGCCCATCAAAAATTGATTGAGCAATTCTCAATGAGGCAGGTAGAAAAACTCTATCTCGCTATTTGCTTGGGACGTCCTGCAAACGGCACTGTTCGAGCGCCCATCGGACGCCACCCTGTCCACCGCAAAGAGATGGCGGTGCTCAGCGATGGAAGAGAAGCCATCAGCGAAATGCATCTCGCCGCCTTTAATGAACAGCTCAGCCTTGTACTCATCCGTCCCTTAACGGGTAGAACGCATCAAATCCGCGTCCACCTCAAGCATATTGGATGCCCCGTTTTGGGCGACCACGTCTACGGCAATGAAAAGCAAAATGCCCTCTTGCATCCTGCACGGCAACTACTCCACGCCTACCGCTTAGGTATTACCCATCCGGTGACTGCGGAACCCCTCAAATTTTCGGCGCCCCTCCCCGAAGACCTCAAGATATGGATTCAGCGTCTCTGCGGTCCCTCTCTCTGCACCCACGCACTTTCCTCGTAGTACCCCCCTAGATTTTAAAGACCCCCTGTCGTAAAATTCACTGTCAGAAAAGAGGAGACAAAAGAGGCAGTTGCAAAAAGCCCCTAAAAAGGCGATTTTATAAAGGCGGATCGTTTTGCAATTGGCTTCAAAGTCTCGGGATTCGAACGACACTACTTTTACAACGCAAGAGGTAACTCACCATGAAAGAATTTGTTGAATACATTGTTAAAAATCTAGTTGACCATCCCGACCAAGTACGTATTAATGAGATTGGCGGCACCCATACGCTAATTATCGAGCTCGGTGTTGAAAAATCAGATATCGGCAAGATAATCGGAAAAAAAGGTAAAACGATCAACGCTATCCGCACCCTGCTCATGTCGGTGGCCAGCCGTAACGGCATCCGCGTCAATCTCGAAATCATCGAGGAAGAAGAAGGCGCAGAGGCTGAAGTCCTATAGTTATACCGAACGTGATTCAAGAATCGGATTTGGGCTGATGTGAAATCTCGCTAGATTTAATACAGCCGAAATCCCCATTTTTGAATCATGTTTAATATAGTGCTTGACTGATTATCATTAGTTTGCATATAATGTCATTAATTTTTAACCATTGGTTAGTCAATGACATTTTCATCTTATCTCGATATCAAAAAGACTCGCCTGTTTCTTCGTTTAGTACAGTATGAGCAAGCGGCTCAACGACTCCAGCCACACGCTTCCCCAACTGTTTCAAAAGTAGCTGCGACCGCAATCTCGCTCCAACATTTGCAAGGGCATGACCGTCTCCATTACCATCCCAGAGACTTGAAACTCACGCTTTCAAAACCCGTCGAGAAAAAGCTGCAAAATGAAATAGCCCTTGCTGAAGCGCATTGCAAAAACCAAAAAAATGATACAAAAGCGTTTCTCCAGCAAGCCCGAAAAGCGTCTCTGCCAGAATTTCCCATCCACGCAGAGGCGCACGCTCTGTCCCCCCATATACAAGTAGGCGTCGCCCATGCCCAAGGGATGCGTCCTACGATGGAAGACGCCCACATCGCTGCTGTCTGCACCTCGTTAGTTCAAGGCAAACAGCTGACCTACGAACTGTTTAGCGTAATCGACGGACACGGCGGTGATGAAACGGCTTATTTTGTCGCAGCCCATTTGCAAAAAGAGATCGAAGACGCCATCACCAAACACGGGACATCCGATGAAGGAATGTTCAAAGCGCTCAAAGAGGCATTTGTTCGATTGGATGCGCGGGCTAAGCTAGAAGTGCCCGGACACTCCGGCGCTGTCGTTGTCGCCACCTTGAAAATCGGCAACGCTCTTTGGACTGCTAATCTCGGCGACGCGAGAGCTCTGCTTGCATCAGAGCGGAAGGGCATTCAGCAACTCAGCGTCGACGCAAAACCGGGAACAGAGCGCTTCAAAAAATCGATCGAAAAACGGGGCGGAAGGGTAGTAGCGCCTATCTGGGATGAGGACGTAGACAGAGTGAATGGGTGTCTTGCAATCCCCCGCGCGATTAAAGATGATGGCCATAAGCTCCTGGGCATCCCCATCCAAGGCCGGCAGCGCTACGCCATCTCCCCTCGCCCGAAGATTACAAAAGTCTCGCTGGATGCGTCGAGCAAAACACACCTCCTAATCCAGGGATGCGACGGCATCTGGGATGTTGCCTCCTCGCATGACGTAGCAGCTGTTGCCAAGGACTCCTCCATCACGCCAACGCAACTAGCGCAACAAGTTGTCAACGGCGCTCTGCGCAGAGGATCTACCGACAATTGCTCTGTACTCGTAGCTAAGTTTTCACAAGTATAAGGACTGTCAATGGTAACTGCAGCAATCGCCCATCCCGATATACCTCAGCAACTTACCGCACATCGCCTCGTGTCTACCGCTTTAGCGGTTGATTCTAGAGACAACTGCTCTGCGCTCGTAGCTAGGCTTTCGTAGGGAGAAAAGGGGAAATCATCGCTTTGCGGGAATTGAGAGAGCCTGCCGCATAGCGGATCATGGCCAGAGGGAGTCCCTTTTTCACAATATGGTGAGGCGCCTCTAAAAAACTCTCTTGAAAGAGGAGCGATAAAGCCGCTGCGTTATCCCCCAAGAAATCCACCTCTACCGGGTTGTTCTTCAATCCCGGGGAAGATTGAAAAGCGCTTAAGAATGTCTTCAGATGTTCGATTGCGACCTCCTCTTGAGGCGCCCAAATCCATAGCTCATCTTGATGCGGATAAGCTGTAGAAGAGCCTCGGTAAACCTCTTCCGCACTCACCACCGTACTGATCATGTGCAGGTGGAGATCGATCTCCGGTTTCTCGCGATAGATTCGCAGTGCATTGTTCAACCAAACCTTGCGGATCGCGTCTGCATGATCCAAAAAGAGGGGGACATTCTGTGCAAAGATCTTGGTCTGCCCTATCCTGCAGCACCCGTTTTGCTCTTTCGTATCGGAAAAAATCGATGACGGTTTCCCTTGCGCGCACAGCCCTAGATTGTCAGCGATCTCTTTTTCCCGGTAGGTATAGATCTTGCGGTAGAGCGAATACATCTCCTCGTTTTGCAAGATCCTCTTAGCGGCTTGTTTCGGAAAGGTGGGATCTCTTGGCAAATCATCGAGAGTCAAGACTTCCGCCTCTTTGCACAAAGAGAGACTCTTCAAGAGATTCAAAAGACGAGCCACACACTCGACATCGGCGGCGCTCACTTTAGTCAATAAGTCGGTATCGTCGAGTATTGCATAGAGGAAATGGAGATATTCGAGCATTTCGCGCTCTGGATGCACGTAGAAGGAGCGTTCCGTCTGCGCCGCTTTCCGTCTGTTGAATAGACGTTGAAGCAATCGATGGGCGGTAGGAGTATTTTGCGGTTGCAGCTCCTGAATCTGCGCCTCGATAGAGGCAAGTGTTTGCCCTGCCAAACTATAGCGGTCATTCAACGCAAACGCTTGGATTGCCACAAGCGTATTGCACGATTGGACGTCCGCAATGAGCGCCATGGGAGGAGCAAGCGTTGCGAGCTGCGATTTATGGTGGTCGATTACACTAATCACATCGAGATACGGAGGAATTGTCATCTCGTCGCGGTTGCAAAAATCGCGCAGCGACACGGTTCCCAAGGAGGTTTTATGCAAATTGGCCGCTTGGATGACCCCTACAGGAAAGGGTCGCCCGCCATCCACATCGATCACGGTCAGAGAAAGGTAGGAGCCGATCTTGCTCCGAATCTCCTCGACTTCGCTGCGTAAAGTCACCGATGTGGGATGGTGGCCGAAGACATCCGTCTTAATCTTGAGAGCAATATCAAATTTTTCCAATCTTTGTCTGATTGTGAAAATCGTCTCGTGAAGGGTAGAGACAGTCTTTTCTAAAAAGCGGAAGATGCAGGGCCGCTCCTCTTTCAAACGCCCTGAACCATCGAAAAGGGGCTTTATCCCCTGGAGCATGTGGGTTAGATCCTCGAAACCTACCCCCGCCAAATGGGAGAGCTGTTTGCACACGCGTTCAAACGTGCAGGCCAGACCCTCTGGAATCCCGATCACACGAGAGAGCAGACCCTCTACTTGCTCCTTTTGCTTTGCACGAAATTCAGAGGCAGGTTCGGAGTCTTGCAGCTTCATCTCATAAAGAGCCCCTAATTTTGGAGCAATTGCCTCCAAACGCAGAGAGGGCTCTGCAAAGAGAGAGATGAGCTGTAAATGCAACCGATTTTCAAACCAGCGAAGGCAGCTGCTCAGGAGAATGACCACTTGGCCGCACCCTTCTACGTCGACATTGCGCCAATCGCCAAGATAATCCCCCTCACTGCCTACTACAATCACCGCTTTGTGATCTCTCTCATGATCGACTGAAGCAAGATCGTCGGAAGGGAGAACGCGCACGACCCCTTGCTGCCCCATCAGATCATGGCCCGTCAAATGGAGCGCTGTCCGCGTCTTGGCCAAATGGGTGAAGACCGTTGCCCCAAATACGTCCTGAAACATCCACTGGATCTCGATCTGCGATTGGGGCGGTCCGCCTGGCACATTCCAGATATGAAGACCGTCTCCTACGCGTGCGGCAAAAGCGTCTAGCCAGCCCCAAAAAGAGGCCACCGTCGTATCGAGATCGGGCGATTTGTGGGCCGTAACAAAATGGGTACCTTCATAGATCTTCCCCATGCCAATGGGGAAAAGGGCTTGGTAATCGCTCCTCTCCAGCCACTTGCCGGCAATCTTTGCCCGCATGCGATAATTCTCCTCAAAATGTAAATGGGCATGCTGATTCAGCCATAATTCAAAATGGGTGAATGTATAATGCTCGAGGAGTTTCTCTGCCGCCACCCGTTCTATAAATCCAAGAACGGCGGGCAAAAGAAAACAGGGCTCCGCTTCTTTTTGGATCAGCTGTAGAAGCGTCTGGTTGAGCCACTCTCGCATCTCCCGTTCGCCAAGAGAGCGCTCACGGAGCGAGGCGAACAGCCCATCCAACCCAGAAAACTGCCGTTTGCCAATCGGGTGATCTCCAAGAAGAGCTGTTTTTCCCTTATTCATTGTGCAACCCAAATATCAGATGGATTGAGTAGGACTCGAACCTACGACCGCCCGCTTAGAAGGCGGGAGCTCTATCCACTGAGCTATCAATCCTAAAACGATCCAATTTACCCATCTTTTCCCTATTTTGCAACTGGCTCGTTGCATAAAAGTCTGCGAGTGAATAGAATTTTTTTCTTCTCCATGAGGTTCTATGAAGTTTCCCTATTTACTCTCTTTTTGCATTTCCCTCTTTGCGATCGACAGCGATTATACCCCACCTCTGCAATGCACCTCCCACGTCTACCGCACGCAAGAAGACGGCTTAGAGATCTCTTACTCTGCAGTTGCAGGCACACTTCCCCTGTCCAGCTCAGACGGCGCCCCCCTTGCAGATCTCTTCTTCATCGCCTATCTCGCGGAGAATGCCGCAGTAGAACGCCCCCTCACCTTTGTCTTCCCGGGAGGCCCTGGCGGATCGTGCGGCGCGGAGGTGCTCTGTACCTTCGGCCCGAAACGCCTTCAAACACCTCAAGAAGGGAAAGCGCTGCTCCCCCCTTATACGATCATAGACAACCCGCAGAGTTTGCTTCCCTGGACCGATCTCGTGTTTATCGACCCGGCGGGCGTCGGATTTAGTCAGTTTTCAGACGAACTGGAAGAGAAAGAGGAGGCGCAGCTCCTGAGCGTAGACGGAGATATTGCTGCTCTCGGCAATTTTGTGCGTACTTTTATCGCCTATTTTGAGAGATGGAACAGTCCAAAATACCTATCCGGCATTAGCTATGGAACCGTGCGCTGTTGCGGTCTTGCCGAATATCTTTCCCGTTATGACGTGAGTCTTCACGGCATTATCCTGATGGGTTCAGCAATGGATTTTTCCACCCTCGTAGGGCAGAGGAACCAGCCGCTTCCCGATTGCCTGCTTCTTCCCACCTTTGCTGCAACTGCCTGGTATCACGGGAGGCTCTGGCCTGAAGCTCCTATCGAAGAAGTCGTCGATTACGCCCGCAGATTTGCTCTTACCGATTACGCCTCCTTCATGCTCCAACCCTATCGATTCGATCCGCGCGAGCAAAATGCCTTCTATGCTAAACTGGCGTATCTCATCGGCCTGCCGCTCGAAACCGTCCGTAGATACTCTGGCAGATTCGATGAGGACCTGTACACCACCGAATTTATGGCGTTGGATCGAAAAGTCATTGGAGGACTCGACACCCGCTATATTGGAGACCTTAGCTCGGCGAGCAGGTGCTATGCTGAAGATCCAAGTTACCGCGACATGCAGGGAATCTTTTGCGCTTTCAATGCCTACTTGCAACAAGAGTTAGAATTCGATCTCCCCTTTGAATCCTATACGATCTACTCCTCTCAATCGTGGGACTTTTCTACCTATGACTCTTTCGCCTGGCCCGATGTCTTCCAAAGATTGCGCAGGGCGCTTATCCGCAATCCTTCCATGAAAGTATTTTCCGGCTCAGGCTACTACGATTGCAGAACCCCTTTTTATGCCACCGAGTATTGCTTCGATCATATGGATCTGCCTCTCTCGTACCGAAATAATCTTCAGTTCGAATACTACAAGGCAGGCCACGGATTCGTCTTCGACCTCCCTTCTTTGCAAAAACTTAAAGACGATCTCACCCGCTTTTATACCCAGTCCTTAAGGATCGGGTTTCCCGCCTCGGGATAAGGAGAAAGATTCTATGCACAATGTGTCTGTCCGTACCTTTTCTATCGGCGCTAATGCTCCTCTCGCCATCATTTGCGGCCCGTGCGTAATTGAAGGAGAAGACCATACTCTTTTTTGCGCAAACGAACTGCAAAAAATTTTCGCGCCCCTCCCTTTCACCTTCATTTTCAAAGCCTCCTATGACAAAGCCAACCGCTCCTCTATCCACTCTTTTCGAGGACCGGGGATCGACAAGGGACTCTTAATCTTGCAGAAGGTGCAAGCAGAATGCAATCTCCCCGTGCTCACTGACATTCATTCGACGGAAGAGGCTCTGATTGCGGGCAATGTTTGCGAAATGATCCAAATTCCCGCATTCCTCTGCAGGCAAACGGATCTCATCGCAGCGGCAGCAAAAACGCCCGCCGCCATCAGTGTGAAAAAAGGGCAGTTCCTTGCTCCCTGGGATGTGAAAAACATCGTTGAAAAACTCGAATCATGCGGCAAGACGCAGATCCTCCTCACAGACCGAGGCACCTCATTCGGCTATAACAACCTTGTGAGCGACATGCGTTCGATCCCCATTATGCAAAGTTTTGGCTATCCAGTCTGTTTCGATGCTTCCCACTCTGCGCAATTGCCGGGAGGACTTGGCACCTCTTCTGGAGGACAGCGGGAATTTATCCCCACTCTTGCAAAAGCAGCGATTGCCTCCGGCGCGAACGCTCTTTACATTGAAACCCATCCGAACCCGGCCTCTGCCAAAAGCGATGCGAACACCGTACTCCCCTTCGACACCTTAAAAACGCTCCTCTTGCAAATTGCTAAAATCTACGATGCAGTCCAGGTGTAGGTGCGCCCATGTTTCGCACCCTCACGTTTCTGTCTATGTGTCTCGTCGCCTGCACTCTTATTCTGGCGGGATATCTCCATACTACGCTTCGCGATGAAGACGCACACCTCTACCAGCAACTCGTTCAAGAAAGCGCGGCCCTGCATACCCAAAGCGCACTCGAAAAAGCGCCCATGCATCAATTGAGAAACCAAGTACGTAAAGATCTCTGGATTGTAAAAGAGGGGCAAAGACAGCACCTCCTCATCGAAAGCGCGAAATCTGAGCTGACTATTGCACAAAAAAAAGAACAGGTAGAAATCGTGGAGCGCCTCTACGAGATCGATTGCCACGAACTAAGCTCTTCGCTACCACGCCGTTTTCAAGCCAAAACAGGATTCTTTCAGTTCCCCTCTGGGCAATGGACTGCAGAAATAGTTCAGATTGAACATCCTACTGGAGAGCTCAATGCAAGCGCTATTTCTTTCGATAGGCAAACTCAACAGCTCACCTACTTCTTACCCAAAGGACATATAAAAGAATATCGGACATCGTTTGCGGCAGACCAAGGTCTTACTCGTTTTGGAAACGATTTGCATTCCAAAATTCTTTTCCTCTCAGGAAATGTTCGCATTCTGTCCTCCTTTTTTCAAAATCGAGAAAGTCTCGCTCTGGCAGAAACAGCTGAATTCCAAATGAAAGAAAAGACAGGCACTCTTAAGGCTCTTCCCTCGAAACGGGTTCTTTTTTGGCAAAAAGGGCTTGAACTCAGCGCATCGGAAATTCACATCCGAGATACAGTCCAAGGCATTGGGGATGTACACGGAGCCTTTGACCCGGAGGAAAAAAATCTCATCGAACGAGTGTTTGCGAAATACTTATGACCCCCTTATTGGAAGTAAAACAGCTCGTCAAATGCTACGGAGGCAGACCGGTGGTCGAAGGGCTCTCCTTTTCCGTGCTGCCAGGGCAGGTCGTAGGGCTTCTCGGCCCTAACGGCGCAGGGAAGACTACCGCCTTTTATATGGTAGTGGGCCTCATCCGCCCGGATGAGGGAGAAGTTTTTTTCCGAGGAGAAAATATCACCTCTTTCCCAATTCACAAAAGAGCGCAAATGGGGATCGGCTATCTTGCTCAGGAACCCTCGATTTTTCGCTCCTTAAGCGTTGAGGATAACATCCTCTGCATCCTGGAAATGCTTCCTTTGAAAGCAGAGCAACGACAAAAAAGACTCACTCAGCTCTTAGAAGATTTACATATAAGCCATTTACGAAAAAAAAAGGCGATTGCACTTTCAGGCGGGGAGAGGCGACGCTTAGAGATTACCAGAGCGCTTGTCACCCAACCATCGCTCCTTCTTCTCGACGAACCCTTTGCCAATATCGATCCCCTAGCGATTGCTGACGTAAAACATTTGATCCACATCCTCAAACAAAAACAGATCAGCGTGCTCATCACAGACCACAATGCCCGAGAAATTTTTTCGATTGTGGATCAAAGCTATCTGATACAGGGAGGGAAGGTACTACTCTCGGGCACCGTCAATGAACTGCTTTCCCACACAGAGGCACGCCGCACCTACTTCGGAGAGGACTTTAGGCTGTAAAGCCCGTTGCAAAAATTGGATCGTCTTCAGGACGAGATCCACAGGAATAGCCTCCAAGCAATCGCTTTTTTTGCTTCCCCCGCATCCGTCAAGGTAACATGGCCTGCAACTAAACGGCATGGACACAATGCGCGCCTGAGGATTGCGCCAAGGCCCCCATGTCACATCCGATGTGGGGCCAAATAGAGCTACCATCGGTTTTTGTAAGGCGCTTGCCATGTGAAGCGGTACTGAATCGACACAAACTAGTAATTCCGCTCGTTCGATCAGAGCGCCCAATTCTTTCAAACTGACAGCTCCCGCTAAATTCAACACATCCAACCCTTCGGCGATCTCACGCACCATCTCTTTTTCCCCCTCTTCTGCACCCGTCGTGAGAACAACTCTTTGGCCCTCGTGCAATAGCCTTTCGATCAGCTGCCTCATTTTTAGAGCTGGCCAACATTTATAACGCCAACGAGACGCAGGATGGATAAGGATAAAAGGTCGACTCCCTACCAAACCCTCGACCCGGCGCCTGGCCTCTTCTGGCACGTGGAGGTACAGGGTCCTCATGTCTCCGGGGGGAAATAACCCAATCCTGCGCAACGCATCCAAATTCCTTTCTACGGCATGCCGTAGAGAGTGGCACTCCTTGACGCTATGCGTCAAAAGTTTTCTTTGCCATTTTCCCTTAGGCGGAAATCCCACCCGGATTTTAGCGCCAGAAATCCAAGCCGCAAACACCCCCCGATCCCCCTCAGTGAGATTCAAAACAAGATCGTACTGCCCAAGACGGATCTTCCTCCAGATCCTGATCTCTTCTGTAAGCCGCTTAAAAAATCCCCCCTTTTGCCAACGCCGATCATACCCTATGAGCGTATCCACCCCAGGATGCCCTTCCAACATAGGGATTGCTTCCTTATATACATAGGCATCGATCACACTCCCCGGCATCAGAGACTGCAGCGACCGAAACACCGCTCCTGTCAAGAGGACGTCTCCCAAATGACGCAGCTTAATCACTAAAATTTTTTTTACCCCTCGAAGATCGGGATGGTCTCCGTAGCCCATTTTTACCTCTTGAAAGTACGATTTTTCCATTTTTTTCCGTTTTCGGATAGAACTTCCTCGTGATTTATTTCCCATTAAGCTACACTCTCCAAGCATTGAACTTATTGGAGTGATATTCCCATGGCACCAGTTACTACTCAAACTATTGAACAAACGCTCTCGATCGTTAAACCAGACGCCGTTGAACAGAACATGATTGGGAATATTCTTGAATATTTCGAACGCGAAGGATTGAATATCGTAGCAGCGAAAATGCTCCGCCTTTCCCTAGATCAGGCCAAAGCGTTTTATGCAGTCCACAAAGACCGTCCCTTTTTCCAAGAACTCGTCGACTTCATGGCCTCAGGCCCTGTCCTTGTAATGGTCTTGCAGGGAGAAAACGCGATTGCCCGCAACCGTCAAATCATGGGAGCAACCGACCCCTCTAAGGCGGAGTCCGGCACAATCCGCGCCGATTTTGCCACCAGCATCGAGCGCAACGCCGTCCACGGCTCCGATAGCCCTCAAACGGCAAAGGCAGAAATTGCCTTCTTCTTTAAACCCAACGAAATTTGCCCAAGATCTTAAGGAACTATTTTATGACCTCTGTCCCTTCCCTCTCTCATGCTGAATGCCGCCCCATTGAACGGCGCACTCTGTTTACAAAACTTGTGGGAGTCATTATAGCGATTGCAAGCTTTGCTGCTACCTATTTCGCCCTCTGTTGCTCCGGTTTACAGAACTGCGCATTCTGTATCGAATCGTTCTATATTGGAGGACTCACCGGAGTTCTTTTCCTAGGAACTGGAAATGGCATCGATCCCCCTTTCAATCGGGACATGCCCCCTTCCCCTAGAGCAGAAAGAGCAGCATATGTGCAGTCCGCATTCTCAACAGCTTTTTGTATCGGATCCCTTTTCTATGCGCCAACATGTTTTCAATCACTCGCCTCTTTTGTTTTGGGGATAAAAACAACCCACACTGCCTATCATCTTGTATCAGAAGTTTTGGTTTAAAGGAGTTTATGATGAGGGGTGTGATTAGAACTGTAGTTACTGGTGGATGTGTCGATGTGTCATCGAAACAATCTCATTTCATTTCTAGCGAGATGCTGAGGATCATAGCATCTATCACGTCCCTTGCAGCCGCCTTTTTTGCTTTTATCAAATCGCCCTTTGTTTCCACTGATGCCATGCTATCAGGAATGCTCTGCGGCGCCATCTTTGAAACTGAAGATAGACAAATCGATCGAATGTCAAGTATCCGGTCGCTCTTTGTGACCGCCGTGGCCACTACATACGTTTTCCTGTCACCTAGCTATCACGTATACACCCCCTTTCTCCTAGGAGTGCGGGCCACTCTTGCAGGGTACGATTTGTTATTCCGCGTTTTGAGCTGATCGGCGCGATCCAGGCCCTTCGCCCCTCGGGGCCGGGTCAGGGGCAAACCATTAGTTATACCAAACGCAACAAAATAACTTCATATTTGAGCTGTGTGAAAGCTGCCGAAAATCGTCGATCGCAAGTGGCATTGTATTGACTTAATACTATGCCACTTGCGATCGACGATTTTCGGCGCTTTGACACGTTCAAATATGAAGTTATTTTGTTGCGTTTGGTATTACGCAAGAGGTCTATTGTTCAAGACGCCCTCGCAGAGCCTTTAGCTCCTCCATAAGTCCCTGCGGTAATCGGTCGCCAAATAGTTTGAAATACCCAAAAAGTTCGTCGCACTCGCCGAGCCACGCATTCCTATCTACCGACAACAGTCTATCCAAATTGATCCCTTGCAACCCATGAAGATCAAGTGTTTTTGGTAAACGACCGATCGGAGAATCGATCGCTTCTCCTTTGTGGTCTGTGCGTTCGAAGATCCATTTGAGGACACGGGAATTGTCCCCAAAACCGGGCCAGAGGAATTGGCCAGCATTATCTTTTTGAAACCAATTGACATAATAGATCCGCGGCAACTTTTCAGAGGAAGACTTGCGTCCCATCTCAAGCCAGTGGGCAAAGTAATCACCCATGTTGTAGCCGCAAAAAGGGAGCATCGCGAAGGGATCGTGCCGTAGCCGTCCCATCTCCCCTTTAGATGCAGCGGTCGTTTCTGAAGAGACGCTTGCTCCAAGAAAAACCCCATGATTCCAGTTAAAAGACTCAAATACAAGAGGCACAGTGGAAGCTCTACGTCCGCCAAAAAGGATCGCTGAAATAGGTACTCCTTGGGGATTTTCGGCCTCCTTATCATAGATGGGGCATTGTTTAGCAGACACGGTAAACCGCGCGTTGGGGTAGGCAGCAGGTTTTCCAGAGGCGGGATCATAGGGAGTACCCAGCCAAGAAGTCAGCGGTGGCGACGATGCGGAGAGTATCTCCATCCCCTCCCACCACACATCTTTGTCCTCAGTAAGCGCCACATTCGTAAAGATCGTATCGTGCGCTATAGTGCGCATAGCATTCGGGTTCGTTTTGAAAGAGGTGCCGGGCGCCACTCCAAAGTAGCCAGCTTCTGGATTGATGGCATAAAGCCTCCCATCTGCCCCAAAATGCATCCACGCAATATCATCCCCTACACATTCGATTTTCCATCCAGGGAGCGTCGGGGTGAGCATGGCAAGATTTGTCTTGCCGCAGGCGCTGGGGAAGGCGGCTGCGAAATATTTTTTTTCCCCTGCGGGATTGGTAATGCCGACAATGAGCATATGTTCGGCAAGCCACCCCTCTTTATGGGCAAGTGTCGATGCAATACGGAGGGCGAAACATTTTTTACCAAGAAGGGCATTACCTCCATACCCGCTTCCATAAGACCAAATGGCTCTCTCTTCGGGAAAGTGGACGATCCAACGATTCATGGGGTTACACGGCCAGGGGACATCTTTTTGCCCCGGTTGCAGCGGCACTCCTACAGAATGGACGCCAGGAATGAAGCTGGCCGCATCAAGACGTTCTAACGCAGTCTTGCCCATTCGGGTCATGATCTTCATGTTGAGAACTACGTAGGGTGAATCGGTAATCTCAACGCCAATCCGGGAAAAGGGGGAGTGGAGAGGTCCCATGCAGTAGGGGATGACATACATCGTGCGCCCCTTCATGCATCCGTGAAATAGCTTCTTGAGAATTTGTTTCATCTCAAGAGGATCTTTCCAGTTATTTGTAGGCCCAGCGTCTTCTTTTTTTTGGGAACAGATGAAAGTATTTTCCTCGACACGGGCTACATCGTCTGGATGGGAATGGCACCAAAAGCTATGGGGGCGTTTGTGTGGATTTAAGGGGACTAGGACACCGGAACGCACCATCTCTGCTGCGATGGCATCAAATTCTTCCTGAGAGCCATCGCACAAATGGACTCGCTTCGGACAGCACAGAGCGGCAATCTCATCGATCCAGGTTTTTAAAGGCAAGGATTCCTCAGAGAATTTTTTTCTTTTTAAATTTGTCTAAATGTTCCAGCGCTTTTCCTGTGCCAAGGCACACCGCAAGAAGCGGATTGAGCGCAACAAAGACAGGAAGCCCTGTCTCCTTGATGAGCGCTTTATCTAATCCCTTCATCAAAGCGCCACCGCCCGCAAGAACCATGCCGCGCTCGACAAGGTCGGCCGCAAGTTCCGGAGGACATTTTTCTAAAGTGAGTTTTACACTTTCAATGATCTGTTGAATCGGCTCTGCCAAACATTCACGAATCTCCACGGAATTGATGCGCTTCGTAATGGGGAGTCCTGCTACCTGATCCCTGCCGCGCACTTCCATTTCCAGTTCATTATTTCCGAGCGGATAGGCCGAGCCGATCGTGATTTTGATCTCTTCCGCCGTTCTGGGTCCGATCATAAGATTGTAGGTTCTGCGCATGTAATTCATGATGCAGTCGTCGAATTCGTCCCCCGCGATCCTCAGGGATCTAGACTCTACGATACCCCCCAGAGAAATGATCGCAATTTCTGTTGTACCACCGCCAATATCGATGATCATATTACCGGAGGGCTCATGAACAGGAAGATCAACCCCGATTGCAGCCGCCATGGGCTCTTCAATCAAAATAACCTCTTGCGCTCCCGCATGGAGAGCGGAATCTTCTACCGCCCGCTTCTCTACGCCTGTGATGCCCGAGGGGACGGCGATCAGAATACGGGGACGAAAAAAACTGCGAGCGGGAGTCACCCGTTTGATGAGCGCTTTCAGCATCCCCTCAGCAATTTCGAAATCGGCAATCACGCCGTCTTTCATGGGGCGCACAGCGTGAATTTTTCGGGGCGTTTTCCCAAGCATCGCCTTAGCAGTATGGCCCACTGCAAGCACTTCATTCGTGAGTGAATCGACGGCCACCACCGAGGGCTCTGCGAGGACGATCCCTTTACCTCGAACGTAGACAAGCGTATTCGCTGTCCCTAAGTCAATCCCGATGTCGCTCGAAAAAATCCCCGAAATTTTACTGAATTTCTTCAACGCAAGGATTCTGAACTTCTGAAATGTTTGGAGAAGGCGATCTGCTGTCTCGTTACCCATAGCCCTTCAAGTCTGTAGAAGCTCTAAGACGTCTTCCCAAGTCAACTTCGCAATGGCCTCATCATCGCAGCTCACGACTTTCTTGACCAATCCTTTTTTACGTCTCTGCATTTCGACAATCTTCTCTTCGATCGTATTCAATGTGACCAGTTTATACGAAGAGACTGATTGCGTCTGGCCAATGCGATGCACTCGATCGGTCGCTTGCGCCTCGACAGCCGGATTCCACCACATATCGTAGTGGATCACTGTATCGGCGCCAACGAGATTCAGCCCTGTACCACCCGCTTTTAGTGAAACGAGAAATACGGAGAGATCGGGATTTTCATTGAACTCTTTCACGATGCTCAGCCGATTCTTTGTCGATCCGTCTAAGTAGCTAAACGCAATCCCGCGCTGCTCGAAATCTTCGCGCATGATCTGGAGCATACGGGTATATTGGCTGAAAATGACCGTTTTATGCCGTCCTGCGACCAAGGTCTGTAAGAGCTCTAGAAGCATGTCGTATTTCGAAGAATCCCCGATTTCCGCCTTTTCCTTCGCAAAAATTGCCGGATGACAGCAGATCTGTTTGAGACGAGTGAGTGTTGCTAAGACGTGAATTTGCACCTTATCGAATCCGTCTCGCTCTACCAACTTGACAAGTTCGTCTCTCGCAGAGGCAGCGTAGGAGCGGTACAGCTCTAGCTGAACGGGCGACAATTGGCAGTGGTAGACAATCTCGTCCACGGGAGGCAAATCGTGCAAGACGTCGCTTTTCATACGGCGCAAAATAAACGGAGAGACTTTCTTGCGTAAATATTCGATATTCTGTGTCGCGATCGTCCCATTAACACGGATATATTTTTCTAAGAACCTCTCATAAGTACTCAAAAATCCGGGCATCAAAAAGTCCATGAGGCTCCAGAGCTCTTCCAAGGAATTTTCGATCGGCGTTCCTGTCAGGATCAGTCGGTGCGCCGCCTGAATCATTTTCACCGATTTGGCATTCCGCGTGCTCCGATTTTTGATATGCTGCGCCTCATCGAGAATGGCGTAGTGAAAAGAGTTTTGACAGTAGATCTCCACATCTTTTTGCAAAAGCGTATAGGAGGTGATAGTGACATCATACTCCTCGAGCTTTGCAAGCAGCTTCTTCCTTTGGCTGGGCACACCATCTACGACAAGCGTCTTCAGCTTCGGATTGAATTTATGGATCTCCTCTTTCCAGTTGTAGAGAAGCGATGTGGGGCACACGATGAGGGATCTGGCCTGCTTATTGTTATTGTGCATTTGTGTAATGGCAGAAATGGCCTGAAGCGTCTTTCCCAGTCCCATATCGTCTGCCAAAATGCCATTGAGATACATCATCCGAAGCCTCTCAAGCCAGTGAACCCCTTCCGCTTGATACGGGCGCAAATCGGCGCGCACATCCTTTGGCACTGGCGATGGCTCGAGCACGCTTTCGCCGAGCATCTGTCTACGGATTTCCAGGAGTTTTTCCGACATGGAAAAAGCCACAGGCAAACCATCAAAGGCTCCGGGATCGATCGCCGTAAGGTTCCATAGCGGTTTTTGCTCTTTGCAATCATCTAGTTTTTTAATCCCCAATTCATCGAAGAGCTGAACGAGCTTCGTGATCTTATCAAGATCGAGTACCAGGATCTTGGAAAAGCGGGAATTTGGATCCTTGCTCCGACCCTTCGCGGCATCGAGTTCCAAATAGGAACGCTTAGAGGCAATACATTCCCATAAAAGTTCTAATTTGACCCCTTTCAAAGCGCCATTGACTTTGAGATCGACATCGTAATACCCCACAGCGCTCTCTGCATCCAGGGACAGCTGAAATGCAGTCTCATCGTAGATGAATTGATCGAGTAAATTTTGGGGGCATTCGAAACGCACTTTATGCTGATGGCGCGGGATGACGCCCGTCATGAACTCAACAATTTTTTTCTCCGTCTTGGCAGAGTACGTGGAGGTTTGTGCATCGAAGACAAAATCTTGAAATAACTCCTCGACAATCCGGCATTCTTCCACGAGATTACGAGCCAGTACTCCTTCAGGGGAAACAAAGGTCTTGATCTCATCATAGGTCAACTTAGCAGAGGAGGCGGGAACTTCCTGCCCATCATAGGAGAAAAAAAGCATCGCTTCCAACTCTCCATCTAAATAAGAAAGGTGGCAGCGGCATCCCATTTTCCCCACAAAAGGAAGGGTGACGAACCGATCGATGATCTCTTCGTTTGCGATCTCTGCAAAACGCTTTACTTCAGGCAACGCATTTTCAACAAAAGCCCCAAATAAAGGCTCTGGAATTGCCATTTCGCGAATCGATTCCAAGTTCAGTAGATGGGTGCGCTTGATGTGCGGTTGAAACCGGTAGTAGGTATCGTGATACAGCATTCCTGGCAAAGCGCATTCAAAGAGAATCGCTTCCTCGGATTGGACAACCGCATCTTTGATAACGAGCATGGGCTTTAGCAGGATTTTGGCAGCAGGCGGCTCGATGTATTCGAGATTAAAGCGCAGCCCCACGGGATGAAACGCGTAGCGAATCTGCGTCTCCAACGTCCCCAAATACAGACACGGCAAGAGAGGTAAATCTTCATCGAGATCTTTGAAACCCCGCGGGCCCGTAAGACGCATCGCGATCTCATGCGTTTTAGCGAGAAGAAGCCCGAATGTTTCCGCATCGATCTGCGCAATCCGCTGCGCCCTCTCATTTTGAGGCCCCTCGTGAAACCGCGCATGGTCTAAAAGCAGCTGCAAAACCGCTCCTCCAATCTCATCGAAACTCTTCAGGGAAAAAAAGAGGCGCCGTCCAGCGACAAAAAGAGGCTCTTCATAACGGACAGAATCGAGAAACGATTTGAGATTAGAGATTTGGAGCGGCTTGGATCGAGTAGGCAGCCTCAGCGCCAATTGGAACTCGATGCGCCCCTTTTTCTCCTCTTTATTTAACGTCTGCGGATTGAAGATCACACCCAGCTCGGCGGCAGCGAGCGCGCTCTCTTCTTGAGGCAAAAAGAAAGGCGAGTGGGATAAAAGATCTGCGGAGGCGACATATTCCTGAAGCACCTGCTTTTGGTACCTGGCATCCTGCTTGACGACCTCTTTCGTCTCCGCTTCTTTAATCGCCTCGATCAATTCCTGTTTTTCGTTCAAGCCCAGATCAGCGCTCTCCGCGATATCCGATTCTTTCGAAAATTCCACAAGGAGCGCGTCGATTTTCTCCTCTAAAAAAAAGATGAGCGCCGCCAAATGCTGGCAATCGAATCGACTCGGGCAATCGCAATTGGTGTGTACCGCCTGCGATTCGAGCCGATCCACTTCGATTTCGCTTTCATAGGCATTTTCAAAATTGCCCAAAATTTTGCTGCTGAATCGAATCGCATGATTGTCTAATCGGATGATTTTGGCAGACACAATCTTGTTCTTTTCGAACAACTGCCGCCCCTCTTTCAAGGTAGCGGAAGAGAAGTCTTGTCTAAGCTTTCTGAAATTCAGCATAACTGCCTACGGGTAGGATTAATCCGAAGTCCTGGTTTTTACAGATTTTCCTAAACCATGGCAACTAAAATTTTCACTGCACAGAAAGAATGCATCTCAATAAAATACTTACTTTAATAACCGTATTTCTTTAATTAATTACAAAAAATCTGTTATAATTCTTGCATGGTTACATCAATGGATCTTGTTTGATCCCGCGCATTCACGAATGATCGAATCACTCTTTTATACCCGTTCCACCTCAAAGGCACCCAAGAAAATCGAATTGAAATCTCTCTAAAATCGAATAAAAAAGCGCGGTCAATATTGACTTAATATTAACCGCGCTGTTTTATTCGATTTAAGAGGATTTGAATCGATTTGCTTTGGGCGCTTTTGAGGTGGAACGGGTATAGACAGCTTTGGTTCCTTAAAGCTCGTGTTTGATGACGGACCGCTTCGGACCGTCATCAAACACGAGCTCTCAACTGG
>JACRBF010000039.1 GCA_016213175.1 Chlamydiia bacterium | reverse complement strand
GAGGCTTTTTTGCAGATAAGGTGCATCGACTCCGGCGACTATTGACACAACGGATCAACGACAACTTTCAAATTATTCAGTTGAATCCAATCCAATTAGGTTGAATGAATTTTGGGTGCACCTCAAGTGGAAGCACTATAGGCATTTTCACACGCTCAAATTTTATCCCAAAAATCGAAAACCCGTCAAAACATTTAATTTATTGAAAAAAACCAAATAAATTGATAAAATATTCTGAAAATATTGAAAACATAATGACTACAAAGACATCCGCTCCACTACTCAGTATTGCAAGCTATGACTTACGGGATAAGAACGTAGCACAAATCCGTCAGGCATTTCAGGGCGCAAAAAGAGGAAAACCCCCTGCCATCGGCCTAATGCCCTACTCAAAAAAATTAGACGACCTTATCCATCAGTACGATAGAGATATAGAAAAAGTCAACAGCCAGGCAGTAAAAATTTCACCGCAGCTCCGCCAGCGGATACAATCCCACCACGCAGCTTTAGTGGAATTGGTCCAAGAGGGTAGAGAATTGGGGTGTTTTGAAAAGGATAGCACACCCTATAAAACATCTCAGAAAACCCAAGGTGTTGCGCACGCAACGAGATTCTCCCCTTCGCTTGAAAAGGCGATCCAATCAAAACCACTCATAACGACCCCGCCTCGTCATGCTCCCCCAGAACCTACGCCAGCTCCTATCCCTAAAATAGAAAAAGCCGATCCTGCCCTCCATGAAGCGGTGAGAAGTGGGAATAGAGCTTTAGTGATCCAATTGCGCCTTCAAGGACAATCTCCTTGGACCCCAAATGCTCAAGGACTCACCCCGCTGCATGAAGCAGTATTATACAAAGATGAGGACATTTACTTAGATCTTCTGTTTCCTGCGTGGCGGGGCAGCGACGAAAAATGGCAACAATTTTCAGCCCAACAGCAAAAAGCTACTTCCCTGATCAAATCTTTATCGAGTGTCAATCCAAACACACTGTCTCCAGTCTGTTTGGCAGCTTATGAAGGCGATTTGGGCGCTCTAGAACATTTCTCCAATGAGGAACTCAGTACCCCAGATCAGTCGGGGCGCACCGCTCTGCATTATGCACTCCTTCAAGGCAATGAACAGGTCGTTACCTATTTTCTCAAACGATTAGATCCCTCTTCTCTCACCCGTCTGACGCGCAATGGCTACTCATTCCTCGACTACGCGATCCTCTCCAAAAATGCTCGAATCTATACACTATTTACACAATGGAAACTGCCCTCTAAACTCTCTCAGGGACCCAATTCCGCGGATACGCTGTTACTCTATCTTCATATCACCGGCATCCTTGATCAACAAATCACAGCAGAAGCAGCAAAGAGAGACCCTCTCCGCTTGCGTGATATAGAACTACAAACGGCAGTCGGGAATGCGCTATGGCTAGGTTTCTCAGCCTTCTCTTATTTACGTATCTTTCCTGAGGGGCTTGCAAATTGGATTGGCAATCCTACTTGCGATTCTGGTTGGGATATCGGATGCCTAGCGCAGAAGAGCGCTCACAGCATTTGCTCCGGTCTAGGCTGGGCTGTGGGAGAGGCATGGAACATTCCTTTCTTCGCCACACACCAACTGTTCGGAATACCACGACTGTTTGATCAAGGCATGCTGCCCAGCGCACTACAATCCCCACTCAGTTGGGTCATGAGCACATACAACACGATATACACAGCGTCGCTGTTTGTTTCACGCCCCGTTTCTTCAACACTATTCTTATTGAGCCAATACACTGGTGGGATGGAAATACCCATGGTTCCTAAATTCTCCACATCGACAGTAATTCTTGCAGCCTGCTTCGCAGGCGCTAGTTTCTTTGGCGGGTTATCGGTGCCCGTTCTTCCCATAGCATGGTGGCAGGGATTCTACACACTGTATCAATATGCGCTGCCTCACGTGCCCGAGTCCGGACAAAATTACCTGCCCACAATAAAATCCGTGGATCGAGCCTTCGCAGTATTTGGAAACGGGTATGCGTTGCTCAAGGTAGCAGGGGCCGCAAAAGTTGTGTTTTCTCAATTCCAGCATTACCGATCAGCGCATAAAAACCGCAAAAGCGACGCACTCATCAGCCTAGGACTCAGCCTTTTCAACTTAGGCGCTCAGATCTATGTCACCTACAATGCCCTCACTTTAGGGGCTCTACTGAATCCACCGCCAGCCTCAGCCCCCTCTTAATACCAATTATCGAAAGAGGCAATTGCACAACCTCCCCGCCCCTGAAAAATCGATGATCGTAATACCAATTTTTGCATCACGTTTGATATATTTCATAAGCGATCCGAGTACTTGCGTTATCTCGTTTCTCTACCAAGCGTATCGTACTATGCTGCGGGATCTTGTTCTCAAGGATTGCGGTGGCAAAGAGATTCACTATCTCATGCTGAATCAGCCGTTTCAAGGGCCTTGCACCAAAAGCTGGGTCATAGCCTGCTTCGGCAAGGTATTTGAGGACCTTCTCATCCCAGGTTAACTGAATATGACGCTCTCGGAGCCTTTCGGCGACCCGCTCGAGCTGCAAGGAGACAATTTTCTCCATGTCCTCCATCTTGAGTGGTAAAAAGGGAAGGATCTCATCGAGGCGGTTGAGAAATTCCGGACGAAACGTGGCTCTTAGCGCTGGTTGCAGCACATCCAGCAGCTCTTCCTTGGTCCAATGTCTCTTCGCATCCATCTTTTTGAGCAAAAGATCGGAGCCTAGATTCGAGGTCATGATGAAGAGGGCGTTTTTGCAATTGACCTTACGCCCCTTACCGTCAGTAATGCGGCCATCGTCAAAAATTTGAAGCAGAATATTGAATACATCGGGATGGGCTTTTTCGAGCTCATCGAGAAGGACAACTGCATAGGGACGCCTGCGGAGCGCCTCTGTGAGCTGTCCCCCCTCTTCATAGCCTACGTAGCCTGGAGGCGATCCAATCAGGCGCGAAACGCTGTGTTTTTCCATGTATTCGGACATATCGAGGCGGATGATCGCATCTTCTTTATCGAAGAGCTGCACAGCAAGGGCTTTAACCAGTTCTGTTTTTCCCACTCCAGTGGGGCCAAGAAAGAGGAAGACCCCGACGGGTCTATTGGGATCGCTAAGACCTGCTCGCGATCTACGGATGGCTTGACTGACGGCACCGACTGCCAGGGACTGGCCAATCACCCGCTGCTCGAGGTGCTTTTCGAGATGGAGAATTTTTTGCGTCTCTTTTTCGAGCATCCTCTCTACGGGGATGCCTGTCCATTTAGCGACGATCTGAGCAATTAACGCTTCATCGACCTCTTCTTGGAGCATCCGCTCTTTCAGATGATGGAGATCTTGCTGCGCCTCTTCCAAAAGCTTTTGCATGGCAGGAATCTGAGCGTAACGCAGTTCAGCAACCCGATTGTAATCGACTCTCCTCTCCGCTTCTTCTTCCTGAAAACGGAGTTTTTCTAAAGCGTCTTTCTTTTCTTTGACCGATTGGATGAGCGCCTTTTCCCGGTTCCATTTGGAACGCATCTGGGCAAGCTCCTCCGTTAACTGAGCAATTCTTTTCTCAGCCTCTCCATCTTCTGCCCCTTCGCGCTTCAGTGCTTCTTGTTTGACCCGCAGCGAGGCAATTTCCCTCTCTTTTTTCTCGATCGGCAAAGGCAGGCTGCCGATTTGCATCCGGATGAGGCTTGCGGCCTCATCGATAAGATCGATGGCTTTGTCGGGAAGGCGCCGGTCGGGGATATACCGAGCAGAGAGAAACACCGCCCCGTGGAGCGCTCCCTCTGTAATCCGCACGCCGTGATAGATCTCGTAACGCTCCTTCAGTCCGCGTAAAATGGCGATGGCGTCTTCTAAAGAGGGCTCCGGCACATAGACGGGCTGAAACCTACGCTCAAGCGCCGCGTCTTTTTCAATGTACTTTTGATACTCGCTTAATGTTGTGGCTCCTATGCAGTGCAAAGTTCCCCGCGCAAGCGCAGGCTTGAGGAGATTGGCTGCATCCATCGATCCTTCCGAAGCGCCAGCTCCCACAAGCGTATGGACTTCATCGATGAAGAGAATGATATTGCCATCGCTTTTTTCCACATCCTGCAAAATTCCTTTGAGCCTCTCTTCAAACTCCCCTCGGAATTTTGTACCGGCGATTAGACTACCCATGTCAAGGGACATCAACTCTTTACCTTTTAAGGAATCAGGAATGTCTCCTTGCACGATCCGATGCGCCAGCCCTTCGGCAATAGCAGTCTTACCGACGCCGGGCTCACCGATGAGCATAGGATTATTCTTCGTCCTCCGAGACAAGACTTGAATCGTCCTCCGAATCTCCTCATCGCGTCCAATGACCGGATCGAGCTTGCCATGCCTTGCCAAATCGGTCAGATTTTTACAGTATTTTTCCAGCGCTTTTAACTGGGCCTCGCTGCCCGGAGAGTCCAAGTGACGCCCGCCGCGGAGAGTCTGTATTTGCGCTTCGATCTCCTTGCGTCCGTGTTTCGATGCGCGCACACAAGAGGCAAACGGTTCCATCGGATGATCCCAGTAAGCGAGAAACAGATGATCGCTGCCAATGTAGGAATCTTTCCAAGCCGCCGCAATTTTTTCCGCCGCCTGGATCTTCTGCTGCAAGCCATGCGCTACCTGAGGCGACTGAGAGGGTCCTGTGTACGTGGGCTGCTCTGCCAAAGACGCCTCCACCTGCTTGAGAAGGAGCGCAGGGTCAATCGGGACAGCTGTGCAGAGCGAAGCAAAGTATCCTTGCGGATCGAGAAGGAGCGTACGGAGAAGATGGTTTTCTCCAACGGAGGTGTGCTTACGCTCCTCTGCATAGCGAAGAGCCGCTTCAAGAGCTGTTGTCACAGCGTCAGTGAACTGGGGTGCCACAGGAACCTCATTGTTTAGGGGCAGGAACTGATGGAGTATTCGTTGGCGCAGACGGCCCTGCAGGCAATTTGTCCACCTTACGGACAAGGACAGAAGATCCGGTGAGCTTATTCGTCAATTTGTAGGTAAAGAAGGGATCAGTACTCTGTGTGATGATGATCTCTACCGGTGTAATCCAGCCTCGTGCAATAGGGACATCCTCAGGACGCACGCTCCAGAGCGTGTTGTCGCTGAGGCGCAAGTACTTGCTCCCCATCAAATTTTCCGACAGCGTAGGGTGCTTTCCCGTCACAGGGGCAGAATCTTCGCCCTCTGCCTTTTTTTGGTATTTCGTATCAATCCACTGCTGCAGCGCCGCTTTTTCCTTATCGGTCAATTTATAGACGCCCGTGGCTTTTTTTTCCTGAGCGTTCATATCGGTATCGAGAATTTCAGCCGCAAGAACGTGCCAAGCGGCAATCAGAGCAAGGAACATAGTAATACCCATCTTTCACGGCTCAGATTCTAAAAAAAAGAGGACATCTCCTCAATAAAAAACAAAATCCCTTGCAAGAATTCAAAAAACTTCTTACATCACTAGATAGGAATGCGAACTATTTGCATTGTTAGCCCGCATTTCTCACACAGACCGGAGAAAAGGTGGACGAGATGTTATGCCGGATTTCGAAAATCGCGAGAAGGTCAATATTGCCGCAATATTGACGACAAGCGATTTATGAAAGACGGCGTGACAAATCGTTCAGATTTTCCCGGAATGTGTGAGAAATGTGGGTTAGGGTAGCTACGCATCGAGCATCAGCTCACATAGGAGACCCTTTGAAATCCAGCCAAGAGGAAATACTGTCATGAAAAGAAAGAAAACAAAGACCACAAAGCCTAAAACTAAAAGAAAATCAGGACTGACTCAGCTCACCTATTCCCTATCCGAACAGCTCCAAGAGATCGTAGGGGCAAAAAGCTTGACCCGTCCTCAGGTGGTAAAGAAATTCTGGGAATACATCAAGAGGCACAAATGCCAAGATACGAAAAATAGACGCCTCATTGTTCCCGATAAAAAACTGGCAGAGGTGATCGGGAAAAAGCCGATCGATATGTTGAAACTCGCCGGCGCTTTAAGCAAGCATATCAAAAAATAAATCTCTCCCCTGCTGCGAACGGCGCAAGCCGTTCGCAGCACCTTCGCAGCAACGAGAAAGCCTCAAAAAAATATTTCTGTTTCGCAAAACCCACCTTCTTGGTACTGTACTTCTTTATTCAAGAGGTTTTCCTATGCCTAGAACTTGTACACTCACAGGGCGCAGATCAAGCTCTGGACGCAAATATGCTCTGCGCGGCATCGCGAAAAAGAAGAAAGGGATCGGTCTGAAAATCACCGGCTGCACGAATCGCAGATTCCTGCCTAATCTCGTCACCAAAAGACTCTGGATTCCTGAGGAGAAGCGCTTTGTAACCTTGAGACTGTCAACGGCTGCCCTACGCACCATCGACAAAAAAGGGGCAAACGCCGCAGTCCGTCAGATGCGCAAACAAGGCGCGCGAGTTTAATGAGGCAGTTCTCCCATTGCGTGCAATGAGAGAACTGGCTCTACTTTTTTAAGGCGTCCTCTTTGTCTAGAAAGGTATCTCTCCCTCAGAGGCGTCCCCTATCTCAAAAAAAATCTTCTAAGCGTCTCCCCCTCCTCCTACTGGCTTGCCTGGCTTTTGTAAGCTGGTTTGTCTGGCGCTCCGTTACCCCAATCTTGCCCACCCCCGACGCCCCGCCTAAACTCTACTCCAATCAATGCCAGCAAGATCTCACTCTCACCCTTCTTGAGGCAATTCAACAATCGACTAAATCCCTCCATCTCGTGATGTTTGGCCTCAGCGATCCTGCTATCCTCAAAGCGCTTCTTCGCAAAGCCAATCAGCAAATTCCCGTCACCGTCTATTACGATCCCAACGGCTCTCCTAATTTACGCCAAGTGCTGCTTGGATGTGCCGTCTCCCCCATTCGGCAATCGGGTTTCATGCACCAAAAAATTTTAATTGTAGATCAGGAAATGGTCTTCCTCGGTTCCGCAAATATGACCACCCAGTCCTTACGCATGCATGACAATCTAGTCATCGGGTTTGCAAACCAACGGATCGCTTCCTTTCTGCAAGAAAAGGCACTTTGCCCATCCAGTCACCTGCACACCCTGATCGGAGGGCAAAATGTCGATCTTTGGATCTTGCCAGACCCCAAAGCACATAGTCTCCTAGAGCTCAAAAAAAGACTGAAAACTGCCCGAAAATCAATTCGGATCGCTCTCTTTACCTTCACCCACGCGGGACTTGCAGATGAACTCGTTCTCGCTCATCAAAGGGGCGTCGACGTCACTGTGGTCATCGATATGCATTCAGGACTCGGAGCCAGCGCGCAAACCCTTCAAGCGCTACAAAGGACGGGCGTCAAGATTCTCCATAGCCAAGGAACGCAGCTCCTCCACCACAAATTCGCCTACATCGACGAACAGATCCTCATCGCAGGCTCCGCCAATTGGACAAAATCTGCCTTCATGAAAAATAGCGATTGCCTCATCATCCTATCCCCTCTTACAACGGAGCAAAAATCGTTCATGAACTCCTTGTGGCGCCGCATTTCCACAACAGCCCATTGATTTTATACACAAGCGAGTTCAAAATCGGGTCTATGGGACTATTTTCGATTGCTCTCTCCCTTTTTCTATTGATGGATCCCATCGGAAACATCCCCTTCTACATTAGCTTTTTGAAGGGGCTCAATCCAGAGCGCCAACGGAAAGTCATTGTCAGAGAATTGCTTATCGCCCTCTTCATTATTATCCTTTTTACTTTTGTAGGAGACGGTCTGATGCGTTTTCTCAATGTACGGGAAGACACCATCCAAATCGCCGGCGGCATTATCCTATTTCTTCTCTGCCTAAAAATGATTTTCCCAGCCCCGCACGACCCCAATGAAGCGCTCCCTCACACAAGCGAGCCATTCATCGTCCCCTTGGCGGTACCCCTGGTTGCAGGCCCTGGTGTTCTGGCCGCCGTAATGATCTATGCCCGCCAAGAGACAAGCGATTGGGTCATGATGGGTGCCATTTTGTTCGCCTGGGGAGCTTCTTTACTCATTCTGCTCGCCTCTTCTTTTTTAAAAAAAATTTTAGGCTGGAGGGGCATTACTGCTTTGGAAAGACTCATGGGCCTCATCCTAACCCTTATCGCTATCCAGATGTTCCTCAGCGGCGTCACCGCCTTCATCGCTCATCTCCATGAACCGCTATAAAATTACTCTCTCCTATGACGGCACGCCTTATTTCGGCTGGCAAAAAACAAAAAGCGGGCCGAGCGTCCAAGAGTTGCTTGAAAAAGCAGTATCACAGGTTACGCAGGAGCCTCAATTACCCGATGGGGCAAGCCGCACTGATCGAGGCGTCCATGCAGAGGGTCAAGTCGCTTCTTTGTGTTTACAGAAAGAATGGGACGAGATTCGGTTGCAAAAAGGGCTCAATGCTTGCCTCCCTGATACCATCCGCATCCACCGTGTAGAAAGAGCGCCGTTAGATTTTCATCCTACTTTACAGGCCAAGGAAAAGGAGTATCACTATCATCTTTGTCTCGGACCCGTTCAGTCTCCTCTCCACTTCCTCTATTCATGGCATGTCCAAAGACCTCTCGATCTGACGCGTATGGTGAGCGCGTCGAACTATTTCTTAGGCCGCCACGATTTTTCTGCCTTTGCAAACGCGGATCATCCCAATCCATTCTGTACCATAAATCGTATTGCCATTTCTCAACTCCCTGAAGAGAGGCTGCAAATCGCCCTCTGCGGAGATCGATTCCTCTATAAAATGGCACGCACCATCGTCGGCACGCTTGTCTATGTTGGCTGCAATAAACTGCCTGAAGAGGCGATAGAAAAAATTTTCATAGAGAAAGATCGTACACAGGCAGGGGTTACGGCGCCACCTCACGGCCTCTCCCTCTTTCATGTAAGGTATGATTTGTTGTAGACTACTTAGGGACTGTTAAACAATCCCTTACTCTATGATTGAGCGAAATGATCCCTGTTGGTGTGGAAGCGGAAAAAAATGGAAAAAGTGCCATTATCCCGATCTATCTACCTCTAATCCCTTATCCAAGGAATATCTCAGACGCTATGGGATCGTACTGAAGACTCCTGAGCAGATTGCAAAAATCCGTAGAGCATGCCGTGTGACCGCCCAGATTCTTGATGCTTTATGCCTTGCTGCGAAAAAAGGGGTTACAACTAACGAACTTGATCTCCTTTCCCGTAGACTCCATCAAGAAGCTGGCGCTATTCCGGCCGATCTGGGCTATGGAGATCCCCCCTATCCGAAAACAATCTGTACCTCTTTAAATGAGGTGATCTGCCACGGAATCCCAGACGATCGCCCCCTCCAAGAGGGGGATATCATGAATATCGACGTCTCTTCTATCGTTGACGATCATTTCGGCGATTGCAGCCGCATGGTATGCATCGGGAAGATTGCTGAGGAGAAACAGCGCGTAGTCACCGTCTCGCATGAATGCTTGGAGCGCGCCATGGCCGTCTGTAAACCGGGCGTTCCTATTTGGCATATCGGGAAGGCCATCGAAGAGTATGCAGCTACCCAAAAATGCTCTGTTGTCAATCAGTATGTAGGGCATGGGATCGGCGTCGCCTTTCATGAACCCCCAGAAATCCCCCATCATTATAACAAACTCGATATCTTACTCGTACCAGGAATGACCTTTACGATTGAACCCATGATTAATGGAGGGGTGCGCGAGGGGTTGATCGATCCGATCGATCTCTGGACCGTGAGAACTAAAGACGGCAGACCCTCTGCCCAATGGGAGCACACTCTCCTCATCACAGAAACAGGATATGAAGTCTTAACTGGTGTACTAAAACAGTAGGTCTTGCTGGGCCGGTTTTTTCGTTTTTTTCTTTCTCTTAGGAACAAGCGACTCTCGGAGAATTTCTTCCAAGGAGGGCTGCCCTGCCAGGTGCGTAAGACAGGTAACAAGACACTCCAGCTCCTTATTTTCTTCCTGCAAGTGAGACGTCTCTTGCTCCTGAACAGAGAGCTCCTTGCTCAACGCTTCAAATAAGGGATCGAACCTCAGCTCTTTTTGCGCCTTTTCAATTTGGAAAGATTGCAGAGCGGTATCCGAGTGAAATAAGAGCGCCCGGGTCTCTTGCAGCACTTTGTTTTTTTCTTCGAATTGTTCCTTGAGCTGCCTGTGTTTGCTCTCTAGGAGTGCGAGAGATCGGATCTTCTCTTCCGCTTGAGTCAATTGCTCCATGAGCGCCTCACGCTCTTGGTGCAAAAGATCGTTATTTGCAGTCGTAGCACTAATTTGTTGCAGTACAGCAATTTCTTGTCTTTGCTCTTCGGCTACCAAGACAAGCTGAGCAAGCCTTTGTTTTTCTTGAGAAAAGCTCTCCTCAAGCGCTTTTTTTTCTACGTAGTAGCCTGCATTTGTCTTGCGTAAGACATCATTCAAAATTTCCAGCGACGCCTTCTCCGACTCTACCTCTTCAATCCGCTTCTGAAGCTCTTCAATTTTTGCCGTGGAGACAATTTGCCGTTCGGTGGCATTAGCATGGATCGAGGCCATCTCCTCTTCCAGATTACGGATCGCCGCTTGCTGCGCCTGGGTCTGAGAGGCAAGAGAGGAGAGATCTTGTCCGATTTGGGTAAAGGAGAGCGCCGTAATCACAAACGAGAGCGCGGAAGAGAATTCTAGACACAAGCGCCATAGATGGTGTCCGTCTGCTAAGACATGCGATAAAGTGCCTGCCACGAACAAGGTAAGAAGCGCGGCGAAACACCCCCTCATCTGCCAGCGTGCGCTGAGAAATAATCCCAGGCAACTGGTCATTTTTAGGGGAACGGAAGCGACGCCTATGGGCGCCATAGCAAAGGCTGCGATAAGGGCGATGGGACCCACCACCTGCCACAGAACCGATTCATTTGTGCTTTTCTCTATCATAACAAAGCCAAAGCTCTTCCTACGGTCAAAAACCCCTGCTCGAAGCGGTGCATATCGAAATGTTCGTTCGGTGCATGAATTTCATCGTCGATGAGACCGTAGCCCATGCCCACCATCTGTGCCCCCGTAGCTTTCACGAGTTCAGGAACGATCGGAATTGAAGCGCCAGAGAGAATATAGCGACACTCTACACCTGCCACCTCGGAGGATGCCTTGGCGATTGCTTGGGTCAGTTTTGACGTTCTCTCTCCACGAAAAGCAGAATCTCCCTCATGTTGCACCACCTCGATTTTCATCCCTGGCACGGCGTTCTGCCTGAGGAATTGTGCGATAGAGCGTCCGATTGTCTCTGGATTTTGATGAGGTACGAGACGGCACGAAATTTTAGCCTGCGCAGCAGCAGGGATTACCGTTTTCATTCCTGCGCCCGTATACCCTCCAGAAATTCCATTGAGTTCTAGGGTCGGGCGAAAGCAGTTCGCTTCGTGGAGCGTGCGCCCTTTTTCTCCCCCGAACGCCTCAATACCACAGGCCTTCGCATAGTCTTCCTTCCCGTATCTGCAAGCAAACATGCTTCTTTCTTTCTCAGGCACATCGACGACATCGTCGTAAAAACCTGGTACCTGCACACGTCCTTCCGCATCCCACAATTTTGCAAGCAATTCAACAAGCGCTCGATTCGGATTATAGGCAACGCCTCCGTACAAACCTGAGTGGAGATCCGTATGAGAACCGATCAAAGTCACTTCTAAGGAGACAAGCCCCCTGCCTCCGAGAGACACAGCCGGCATATCCCGATCGAACTGGTCGAAATCGACAACCAGCAAGTAATCGGCGCGCATTTTTTTTCCTAAAATTTCCAACATCTGAAAGAGCCCAGTGCTGTGAGACTCCTCTTCTCCCTCGATACAAAATTTCACATTAACCGGCAACGATCGTCCCATTTTCTTCCAACAGAGAACAGCGAAAATCGCGTACAAAATCTGCCCCTTGTCGTCGACAGCGCCGCGCGCGTAGACAGACCCATTACGCTCTGTCGGCTCAAAAGGAGGACTTATCCATAATTCGGCAGGATCAATTGGCTGTACGTCGTAATGACCGTAGAGAAGAAGAGTCGGAGTCTGTGGACCTGCGCTGAGATCTTCTGCGTACACGAGAGGCAATCCTGGCGTGGAGATCAACTCTGTCTGCAAGCCGCCTTGGCGCATAAATTCTGCCAACCACTGGGCACAATGTTCACAGCGATCCCGATACGCAGGATCTGCGCTAATCGATGCGAAGCGTAAAAAGCGGAAATACTCTTCCTTGATCTCTGAGCGATGTTTGCTGAACCAATTCTTGAGATCGGCGATCGTCATCATAGCCCGATCATAGAAAAAACGCCACTAACTAACAACCGGATTCCTGCAGTCCCTGCCGCTCTTCGAATGCTTGACTGGCATTTTCTACGAGAAAAGCAGCGAGAGTCTCATCGCCTTCGAAGTGCATCTCTACGTCCATATTTCCGTTTTCTGCAGGCGTAGAACAGGCGATGAGTACATAGCAGGTATATTTCCCACCTAAAGCTTTCTTCATCCGAGAAATTGCTGCCACATTCACCGCTTTAGGCCCCTTCCTTAAGAATTGCTACGAATACATGACAGAATAGCCCTATTTCTGGCAACTCGAATATTCTGAAAGAATCTCGACTTGGCCACTTTTTTAGCCTGCTGGCCTCGGCAGATTTACTCTCGGAGAGAGCAAATCTGCCGAGGCCAGCAGGCTAAAAAAGTGGCCAAGTCGAGAGAATATGTTCTACCTGTTTCCGCTTATCTCGATGGATCGCAGCGCAGTTTCTCCGAAATTCAAAAAGGGCCACTTCAGGGAAGCGGATGTACAGCTCAAGTCGTTTCATGGCATCTCTCCCGTCTGAACGTCCATTCTCGATAGAGCTAAGCGTTTTTGTGGCAATAGAAAATCCGATAGCAAATTCTCGTGTTGTTAATCCAAGTTTTTTACGAAAACCTTTCAATTCTATAGCTCCTAAGAAGGCTTGCTTTTGTCGTTCAAAAATGAAGGAAGAGGGACCTCTTTTCCCAATAGTAGTGAGCAAAATAAAAGGATCTTGTTCAGTGACTTCAATATTCTCTGCTGCGCAATATTCTTGATATGCAGGATTTTCCCGCGAAGGAAGTCGATCGATAAATGACTCAAACAGAGAGGAAGACAGGAATTTTCTTGGACTCAACGGCAATTCTGGTCCCAATGGAATGAGATTCGCACGCAAGTACGCTTTATCATAGACGAAAACATATAAATGTTTTCTAAAATTATACTTTAATTCGCCAACGAACTTGCGACTTTTTCTTCGTTCCAAGTAGACGAGCACAGATGGCACTTTATCGGTCGGAATCTGCATCAGCCACCTCTTTGAGTTCCTGGTATCTTCTCGTTAAGAGCTTAGAAAATGCCATTTTTCTTGTAGGGGAAATAAAACTTGCGCTCACTAAATCCACAATCTCTTGAAGTGCAATAGAAAGGTAGACTTGCACGACAAGCTCTTCGTATCCCATCTCGCAAAAATCAAGAGCATATTCACGCATTTTCGGTTCTTTAGAACGAGAGGAATGAATTTTCCCACACGGTTCTAAAACCGCCTTTAAAAACCCTTCCTCCTCAATGCCTAAACAAGAAGGATTGTCATAGATGGGAGATAACATTTTACCCTGAGCCGTCTGGATCAGGGCCAAATTCCTACCGTGTCGATCATGGTTACCTATGAAGACATCAAAGAGGCACAATTTGATAAATTGTTCAATATCTGCAGATTTTCCTGTGTGATCGGAAATCACTTGTAAAATTGTTTTTAAATCAAAGGGTTGCTCTCCTAAGAATCGGTACAGGTGCACCAAATTGGCTCCTGGGTATTGTTCCATGAAATTTTTGGAAACAAAGGCCGGCTCTCCCTCTAATCGAATGAGATAAAAATCGGGAATATTTATGCCCAGTTTTTTTGCGATTTGATTACATAAAAACTCCATGGCAGGAAGATCGGGAAAAGACGATTGCCGTACTTTAATGATGTAACTAGACTCCCCTAATTTGGCGGAATATTTCCTGAATTTTCCATGGAAAAAACTGGAGTTGAGTTCTGCTTTCGGATCATTGCTATTCCCCGCGGTTTTCATAGTTAATCGAAAAGGAGCATGCAAACCATCCACTCCAAACCAGTTGCGAAAACATCGTTGGTGCAGGCCGTGAGCACTTTCTTTTCCTAAAGCCAGCAAACAGCAAAAACAATGCTCTTCCATCAAAGCTCTGATTTTTGACTTCAACTTACACCAATAAGATATTGACGTCAACATATCTCAATACTTAAACTATTTAACTTACTTGTAATAATCTATATAGGATTGGAGCAAGATTACACCAATGTATTGATGGTGTAAGATTACACCTTATTAAAAGGAGAGAGCAGCCTAGGTATTGCGCACGCGCCATAAATCGTGTAGAATCTGCCTTCGAACCCATCTCCCTAATCAGGGCTGTTCGCTTTTCGGAGGATTTTTGGCCGTTTTTTTGCTTTTTTTCCGGGGGAGTGATATCACTCCCCCCCGAACAAAAATCAAAAAACGACCAAAAATCGACTGAGCCTGATTGGTGAGGTGGGTTCTTTTACAGGAGTCGTTCCCATGGCCATGTTCAAGAGAATTTTTCTCTTTATCGCACTCAATTTTCTCGTTGTCTTTACGATTACCGCGATCCTCGATATTTTCAACGTCAAGCCATTCCTCTCTTCCTATGGACTCGACTTGCCATCGCTCATGCTCTTTTGCCTGATCTGGGGGATGGGGGGCGCCTTCATCTCTCTTGCGCTCTCTCGCATCATGGTCAAATGGCTCATGAGCATAGAGATCGTCTCTCCAGACACGAGAGATCCAGAGCTGCGCCGTCTCCTGGATACTGTCTATCAACTCGCCAGAACCTCTGGAATTCCCCTTCCCCAGGTCGGCATCTATCGTTCCAACGAGGTGAACGCCTTCGCTACTGGGCCTACCAAAAATAGATCCCTCGTCGCCGTATCGACTGGCTTGCTCCAGAAAATGAAAGAGAACGAAATGGAAGGAGTCCTCGGCCATGAGATCTCTCACATTGCCAATGGCGATATGGTGACAATGACCCTGCTGCAGGGCGTCGTAAACGCTTTTGTGATGTTCTTAGCCCGTATTCTTGCCTATGCTGTATCAGGACTGGGGCGCAATAACCGCGAAGGGTCTTCCGGCGGCAGCTACATGAGCTATATGCTCTTCGTCTATCTGTTTGAAGTAGTCTTTATGATTTTAGGCTCTTTAGTCGTCGCCGCCTACTCTCGTTATCGAGAATTTCGGGCTGATGCGGGAGGGGCCAAGCTTGCGGGGAAAGGTTCGATGGTGGCTGCGCTCCAAAGGCTTCAGGCGCTCCAAGAGATCAAAGATCCCCGCACCGAAAACCCTGCGATTGCGGCCTTCAAGATTTCCCATTCGGGCAAGAAGGGGCTGATCCGGCTTTTTTCCACCCACCCCCCTCTTGAAGAACGCATCGCCCGTCTCCTGAAAGGGTAGTGCTACACCATGTTAAGAGCTGCCGCCTGCGCTGCTTGATCGTCAGCGAGTTCCTGCTGCCGCCGCGCCTCTAGTTGTTCGGGCGTGCGTGTTTGCCTCTCTCTAACCCCATGTGTGGCGAGGTCTCCTCTAGCCCCTACCCCTTGCCTTGGAGAGGGTCTAGCACTACCGCTTGAACTTGAACTACTGCTTCCAGAACGCTCGCTCCGAGTAGTACTGGCGCCACTGCTTACACTCGTTTCAGGAGTACCATCAGTGTTATCATGCCCACCGTCATCAGGAACGTATGCTGGATGCGTTGGCGGCACCTGTCCGACCCTTGCTGCCTTCACTCGGGCATGCCTTGCTAAATCTTCTGCTTTCCACCGCGCAGCCCTTCGTTCCTTTGCCCAGTGCTGCCTATCCTCCAAACCTGCGCTGCAATTCTTCTGTACCACAGTGTTTATATAAGGACGATTCATTATCAGTTTCTCCCCTGGACAGTCCCGCAAAGCATCACGCACCTCTCTGCGAATCTGTTCCCTACCGCCCTGATCGTACCACGCTTGCATCATCTGTAGATTGTCTAACGACATGCCTTCTTCTTTCAACTTGTTGCAATACTCTCTGTACGCCTTCTCTATCATTGCGTGTATGTAACCGTTCCTGTCCGTTGGGCAGATCGGTCCCAATACCAGTGGAGCTTCTTCTACCAGTGGAGCTTCTTCTATCACAGGCTGTTGTACTGCCACTTCCGCTTCTGGGAATTGCAGTTTCCCTGCTGCCACTTTTGTGCCTTGTAGCTGTAGTGCAGCATTGTGAGATTTCCATATACGCTCACCAAACTTGGTGTACGCTTGTTGTAAGTCTCCATCCAGTTTATTATCGTACCCCATATATTCGAGCTGCCGATATATGGCATCTACACAGTTCTGAATTTTACCAATATCGCTGCCAAACCAGCCCGTATAACTAGAAAAACCGCGCAACCACATAATAAATCGTGTAAGGACAGATCTCTTGCCTACCCAAGCTGTAACTCTTCCACCCTCGTTCGTACGAAAATAAATGGAATTGTCGCTTTCGGTCCCTTCCCTTAATACGCATACAAATGCGTCACGCACTTCCCGAGCTGCCTGCTCTTGGCGATACCTAACATCACCTATTCCCATAAAACACCAATAACTAATTAACAACAAATTAATACCACTATTATAACACTTTTTAACTAAACAATTAAAATTTTATAATCCCAATATTAATAAATTAATTACAAGAACTCAAATACCTAACGTACAATTGGTTGCGGCACTCATCACCCGCCCACTTTCTGTGACAAACCCTACTTGTATGACACCGAACGTGTGCTTACGACACCCAAGTGTATACCGAACGTGATTCAAGAATTGGGATTTCGGCTGTGTCAAAGCCTCTAGGTTTAACGATCGTAAGTTGCCCCCATATTTCTAATATTGGGCAACTTACGATCGTTAAACCTAGAGAACTTTCACATCAGCCGAAATCCGATTATTGAATCACGTTCGGTATAACCCTCAGCATAAAATAACTTGCAGAATAACTCTTGACGGATGCATATCGAACTCAAAGAGTTCGATATGCTATTCCGATCCCTTGAGAGGCTCTTCAAATCCAGCCCCCTCCGATTACTAGGCTCCCTCTCTCTCTCTCTCTCGCTACGATTTTGCCTAGCCTCTATGGGAGGACGTTCGGCGGCGAGTCTCTTGTTTTGGAGCGTAGCTGGTGCCGATCTATGGGCAAGTTCTGCTGCCTGGAATACGACTGGTTCCGGTACTTGGGGGACTGCGGCGAACTGGAGTCCTGTAACCGTTCCTGATGGGGCCGGCCAGACGGCCACTTTCGGAAGCGTGATTACCCAAAATAGTGTGATCACACTGGCCTCTTCAGTGACGCTCGGGAGTATTGTTTTTCCTGGCTTTGTCAATTTTTCCTATACAGTCACCCCATCTGGAGGCAGTGGATTTACGATCTCCGGAGGCACCCAGACAATTTCGCACACACAAGGGACAGTAACGATTGAAGCTCCCATTGCAGCGCCTGCCGGCACTTTTGCTATAAGCAGCACTTCAACATCTCCTTTGACGTTTTCGAATACTCTCAGCGGAAGCACGATCACCTTTAGTAGCACTCTCGCCGCACATGTTACGAGTGTTTCGGGAGTGATTTCTGCCAATGCCATGGAATTATCAGGCGGCGTGTTAGAGTTGGGCAGTTCCCCTCTCATTGTCAACTCGATTCAGTATATAGGCTCTATAGGAACTGTGCGCGTTCCTTCCGGGAGTTTGCAATTCACTCCCACAGAATTGGTGGTGAGTACGGCTCTGGCCGGCTCCGTTACAGTGCATGATATCGGAGCCGGGGCATCTCTGACGATCGCATGCCCTATTATTGAAGACTTTATGAACTCCACAATCATAAAGCAGGGAGAAGGCGATCTTACCATTACTTCCCCCTCCGCGAGTTCTCTCTCAGTCCTACAGTTAGACGCTGGACGGTTTATTTCTTCCAACACAGACAGCCTTCCCATCACTCTCGTTTTGTCTGGAGGCACCTGGCGGGCAGGAGCTTCTATGACGTCATTTGCCTCCACAATATGTGAACAGCCCAGTATTATCGATACGCAAGGCTTTAACCTCGTGTGCGCGACAAACATCTTCAGTCCTTCGTATTTCACCAAAATTGGATCGGGAACGCTGTCTCTACAATACACAACGAACACAAACTCTGAATTGATCATCTCCGAGGGAACCGTCAATATCACAGCGGAAGATAGTGTGGGTACGGGTGCGGTTACATTGAGCGGAGGAACGTTACAAGCAGGCAGTAATGCAATTACGATTGGATCGTCCCACCCCATTATAACGACAGATGCCTCTTCGGCCATCGATACACAAAGCTTTACCACAACCGTCACGAGCAGTATTTCAGGCGCAGGCGGCATTCGTAAACTGGGATCAGGAACGCTCCACCTGCAAAATACGAGCAATAGCTATGCTGCCCTCACGGTGAATGCCGGAGTGTTACGAATCGCTGCAAACGGCAGCTTGGGCGCATCGTCCAGCGCGATTACTTTAAGCGGAGGGACGCTGCAATCGGGCACCAATACAATTACGATAGGAGCCGCCCATACGTTCACGACAACAAGCGCACTGTCTTCGATCGACACGCAAAGCTTTACTACGACTGTTGCCAGTAATATTTCGGGCGCGGGAGGCATTCACAAACTGGGGGCTGGGACGCTGACTCTCTCAGGGACAAATACTTTCTCTAGCGCTTTAGCCATAGATCAAGGAATTGTTACAGGTGCTGCAGCGAATTTTCCTGCTCTGATTACGAACGGAGCTTCTTTGATTTTCAATCAAGGAACAGACGGCACATACAGCGGCCAGATTACAGGAGCTGCAGGAATTTTACAAAAACAAGGATTGGGAGTATTGACCCTTTCTGGCGCGTCCGTTGCACAACAAGTGGTCACGGTATCGACAGGTGTGCTGGCGGTCAACGAAACACTTTCTGCAACCTCTTCTATCTCCGTTGCGACAGGCGCCTACCTAAAAGGAACGGGCCCTATCGGAGGCATTGCCTGTGCAACACGCATCGAGGGAACGGCGCAACCTGGCAATTCAATCGGCACCTTGCAAGTCATAGGAAATTATACCCAAGCAACAGGATCTACACTGGAGATCGAAATATCTCCAACGGCTGCCGACCTATTAGAGATCTCTTCTGGTGCAGTCTATATCGAATCCGGCGCTACATTGGCGCTGATTCCTAGCGCAGGAACATATGGGACAAACCTGACCTATGAAATCGTCACCTCCACAGGAGGCTTTCCCACAGGACTTCCCTTTAGTACAATCACAATATCCCCTGACTTGCTCGATGCGGAAGTTCTCTATCGCGCCAACGCCATTGTCTTGTTAATCAACCGCGCCGTGCAGCCTATTGACCCATCTGGGAATGCGGGCCATTTGGCAGCCTGCCTCAATACCGCGTATGCACCTACTGGATCCAATTTGTCGAATCTCATCAATCAACTGATTTTTTCCTCTCCCAGTGAGCAGACTCGCTCTCTCAATATGATGCAGCCCTCGCTTTTTACAGCGCTCGCTCTGGCAGCGGAAAATTCTGCTTTTCGGATGCAAGACACGCTGGCGCGGCGTGTGAGAAACTTATTATGGAACTGCGACAGGGCTCCTCGCATAAAACACATCTGGGCAGAAGAGGCCGTAGGATTTTCCCGTCAAGCATCGGTGAAGGATGAACCTGGTTTTTCTACCACTACCCCCTCTTCCGCTTTAGGGATCGACACTACATTCGGCAGGAAAAGCTATCTCGGTATCATGGTAGGATACTCTCTCGATCATCTACGCTGGCAAGGGGAACGAGGCAACGGCTCTATCCGCAACTTTTATGGAGCCGTATATGGAGGCGCAAAGGGACGGAAACTGTATTTCAGCGCATCAGCCTTGGCAGCGAACGGACTGTACAAGGGAAGCCGGAATATGGAATTTGTCGGACTATACGAAACGCTGCCTCCACGCACGGCGTCGCACTGCAATCGAGGGTTTCTTCTGGATGGACACGCGGAGGTAGGCGCAAAATTCGGATGTACCGCCACGATGCGCCCTTACCTCAATGGAGATTGGATTTTTGTCCAAGAGCGCCCTTTTTCAGAACACGGCGCAGATTCCTTGAATCTCGATGTGGCGCAATACCGTGCTACTGCTCTGCAATACGAGATTGGCGCTGAATTTACGCTGCATAAAAGATTGCCCTTCGGTGCGCTTGAACCCCACGTGCAAATGGGCTGGACAGGCGAAGCAAGATGGCAGGGAGAGAAGATGTATGCGAATTTAACAGGGCAGACATGTACGTTCCTCGTCGAGGGGATGAATCCAAACCGCTCCTATTTTTCGGCTGTCGCCGGCGTTACGGGGATATTTTTTAAAAAAATCCTATTTGTTTCTTTGGATTACGAGGGCGCTTACGGGCATAGATACCGCAGCAATCAGGGAAGCCTGCAAGCTCAAATAAATTTTTAAAAACGCGAAACAATTAATAATAACACCACTTCCATTTTAGAGCCAAATCCATTACACTCCACACAAATTTCTATATGGAAAAGAAGAGAAAAGTAGTTATTGGCATGTCTGGAGGGGTAGACTCTTCCGTCTCAGCCCTGCTGCTCAAAGAGCAAGGATATGAGGTCATAGGTCTTTTCATGAAAAATTGGGAAGAACTGGATGAACGGGGGGTGTGCAAAGCCTCTCTAGACTATGAAGACGTGGTACGCGTCTGCGAGCAGCTTGCCATTCCCTATTACAGCGTCAATTTTATAGAGGAGTACCGCGATACGGTTTTTTCCCACTTCCTAGCGGATCTAAAACGCGGTCTTACGCCAAATCCCGATGTCCTATGCAACCGTGAGATCAAGTTCAAGGCTTTTCTAGAAAAATCGAGGAAATTAGGAGCCGATTTTCTAGCTACTGGTCATTATTGCCGCCTCGATCCGGAGACACGCCTTTTGAAAGGCTCCGACCCTTCAAAAGATCAAAGTTATTTTCTCCACGCCGTACCGCAAGCGTCTCTTAAACACGTTCTATTTCCTGTGGGTCATCTGCAGAAAAAAGAGGTACGCAGAATCGCAAAGGCTCACTCTCTTGCGACATCGGAAAAAAAAGATAGCACCGGGATCTGCTTCATCGGCAAGCGCGACTTTAGACCGTTTCTAGAGCACTATTTGGGATACCAACAGGGGGAATTTCGTACCTTGGCTGGAAAAACCGTGGGCATCCATGGGGGCGCCGCTCTCTATACGATTGGACAGCGCAAGGGCATGGGGCTCGGAGGCGAGGGAGATGCTTGGTATGTCGTAGGAAAAGACGCTCTGCGCAATATTGTCTTCGTAGAAAGAGGCGCAGACCACCCTGCTTTGTATGCCAGAGAACTCATAGCCTCGGAACTGACATGGGTTGCCGAAGCACCTATTTCCTACCCCTTCCGATGCAATGCCAAGATCCGCTACCGGCAACCGGATGAATCGTGCACAGTATATTGCGAGGGAGAGTGCATCCGCGTTCTCTTTGACGCGCCGCAAAGGGCCATTACACCAGGACAATCGGTTGTGTTCTATGCAGGTGATGTCTGCTTAGGCGGAGCTGTAATCCGTTCTGCGATCTCCGATAGACCGACTTGAACGCATCCGAGCCTTTCTACAGAGATCCCAGCAGCAATGTTGGCCAGTTGGACAGCAAGAGGCAATTCTAATCGATTGGCCATCGCCAAACTGATCACGGCGAGAACTGTATCTCCTGCTCCTGTAACGTCTTTAACTTCTCTCGTGCGTACCGGAAAATCGATCCGAGCGCCTTGTTGATCGAAAAGGGACATCCCCTCTTCAGATCGAGTCACTAAAAGCTGATCTACAGAAGCGGTTTTAAAAATCTGCCGCGCGACTTCGTCGAGAGAGGTGCTCGAGTGCGCTTTGACAGAGGCGTAGGCCTCGGCAAGGTTCGGTTTGAGGATGGAAGCGCCTTTATATTTGGTAAAATCGATCCCCTTAGGATCGATGACGACCGGTACAGAGTATTTCTTGGCAATACGGATCGTCTCCTCAATAAGCCGATTGGATAGAAACCCTTTTGCATAATCGGAAATCGCAACAACTTGTACAGAGGCGATCAGCGCCTCTAGTTTTTCACAGGCTCTATTTGCCACGACTCTGCTGACAGCACTCACCTTTTCTCGATCAATCCGCAGGAGCTGTTGACTCTCGGCAATCAGACGGGTTTTCACGGGCGTTTGGTATTCGTTTTCTACAAAAAGAGGCTCTACATCCGCCCCCTTTTCCTGTAACGAGCGCCTCAGCTCCTCCCCTTGGGCATCCGATCCAATACGTCCCACCGCAATCACAGAGCCGCCTAAAGCCAAAAGATTGAGAACCACATTACCGGCACCGCCTGGACGCGAGCGCTGGTGCAACACCTCTAAAATGGGCACAGGCGCCTCAGGAGAGATCCTCTTGACCCGCCCCGTCACATAGGCGTCCATCATGAAATCGCCGATCACAAGCGCTTTAAAAGGCCTACACTCTTGCATAATGTTCGTAAGACTTACCATCGGGCATCCTTGAGTAAAAAATCTTGCACGTATTCGCAAACCGCTTCATGAACAGGTGCGGCATCAAAGTGTTGCAAGGATTGGAACTTCTTCATATCGGCACATGTATAATTTTGGTACTGGCGTTGGAGCTGTGTCGGCATATCGATATAATGGATATTTTCCTTTTTTTGCAAAGCGTGAAACAGCGATCTTGCCAGGGCGTTCCAAGAGGTCGCCCTCCCAGATCCAATATTATAAATACCTCCCACATTCCAGAAGGAAGTCTCCAAAAAAAGGCATGTCATTTTTACAGCATCCTTGAGATAGAGAAAATCGCGCACTTGTTCGCCGTCGGCAAAGCGGAGCGGTTCGTTGGACTTATAAAGACGGATCATCCCTTCATTCTGCACGATTTGGGTCATCTTCATGACCATGGAGGCCATGTGGGCTTTATGATATTCGTTGGGACCAAAAACATTGAAATACTTCAATCCCACAACACGACCTAAAACCCCTTCCCTTTGCATCCAAAGATCGACGAGATGCTTGGAAAAGGCGTACATATTGATGGGACGCAATTCTTGCAACTGCGATTCATTGTCAGAAAAACCCCTAGAACCGTCACCATAGGTAGCGGCTGAAGAGGCATAGATGAACCGCTTATTATGAAAAAGAGCCCATTCTGCTAGACGAATGGAAAAGCGAAAGTTATTTTCGAGCAAGTAATCGGCCCGCGTCTCCATTGTATCGGAGCAGGCGCCGAGGTGGATGATGGCAGAGACTTCGCTGTCGCGTCCTTGAAGCCAGTCAAAAATTTGGTGGCGGGAGAGAAGATCAATAAACTGCTTGCCGACAAGATTTTTCCATTTTTCCCCCGTCTTCAAATCGTCGACGAGGAGAAGATTGGCAAACCCCCTGTCATTGAGATGGCGAACCGTCCCCGATCCGATCATCCCAGCAGCTCCCGTGACTACAATCACCTGCTCTTTGTGCACAATGCAAATCCTCTGAGCCCAAAAAAGAGGCCCGAGGCATCTCCCTCGGGCCGCACAGCCTTACTGAGCCGACTCAGACTCTGAAGCAGCACCACTCGCCTGATCTAAGACGATGGGCGCCACAACAGCTTCAAGTCCAACCGCTGCTATCCCTTCGGGAATAATATGCAGCTGGCAGGATGCAGGAATCCCCTCTTTCAATTTAAGAGAGATCTTATGCACCCCTGTTTCTTTGATTGGACGGGTGACGAGAATATATTTCTTCTCAACAGGTAGTCCTTTCTCCTGAAACAATAGGGCAATATCGCTTGCCGATACTGACCCATACATGTGCCCTTCTGGATCCACTTTGACTCTCGTCTCGAGGACAGAACCTTCAATTTTCTGAGCCAGTTCGTCTGCTTCTTTACGATCGACGATCGCTTGCTGCTCTCTTTCGACGCACAAACGCTCTTGCTTACGCAGCGTATTGGGACTTGCCACTACAGCAATGCCTTGAGGCAACAGAAAATTGCGTACATAGCCGGGTTTGGCATTGACTACCTCGCCCTTCCTGCCAAGAGACTCCACATCTTCTAGTAAAAGTAATTGCTGTTTCATCCTCATTACTCCTTAGCTACAAAAGGGAGAAGCGCCATATAACGGGCTTGCTTAATCGCCTTCTTCAAGATCTTCTGATAGAAGTAGGAGACCCCGGTAACTCTGCGCGGTAAAATCTTACCCCGTTCCGTAATGAACTGGCGCAGCGTTTCGATGTCTTTGTAATCAATTGTTTCTGCTTTCATGGCGGTGAAAGGGCAGCTCTTTTTCTTCTTTGCAAAGGGAGAGTCGCCGCTGCCGCTGTTGCCTGAGCCGCCGCTACCGCCGCTGCCACTATTGCCGTGATAATTGGATCTTCTTGGATAACTGCTCATGATTAACTCTGAATTTTAAGGGGTTTGAACTCGAGGGTCTCTTGCACGTTCTCGACTTTCATCGTCATAAAGCGAATTAAATCCTCATGGAGATGATAATCTTTCCAAAGCTCTAGGATAGCCTGTGTAGGCGCTGAAAAATAGAGCACGTAATAAAACCCTTCTCTTTTTCCATCGATTTCATAGGCAAGTCTACGTCGACCCTGCTCGTGAATTTTACGAATTTCGCCCCCTTTTTGGACGATTCCGTCTGTAATTTTTTCAAACGCCTTCTTACGGGACTCATCACTGAGCGTGGCGCTCAGGATATACATCCCTTCATAAAGCCCTTTCCGTTCTTTCTTCATCTATACTACTCCATTGCTCGGGTTTGATGGATGCTTTCTATTGGCAAAATCCATCGCACTGGTTAATCCTTTTTCAAACCATAGTTCCATGGCTTGAAGGGCTCGTTCCAAAATCTCTGGAATGAGCCTCTCTTCTTCCAGGGAAAACTTGCCTAACACGTGGTCAGTCAAATCCCCCTCTTCTCGATCGCCGATCCCTATGCGGAGTCTTGCGAATCGATTGGTTTGCAGGTGCTCTTCTACACTCTTGAGGCCGTTATGCCCACCAGAGCCGCTGTTGATCCGCATCCGAATCTGTCCCACGGGGAGGGCAATATCGTCTACGACGAGGAGAAGCCGAGACAACTCAATGCGGAGATCTCCCATCGCGGCGGCCACTGAAACACCGCTTTGATTCATAAACGTCCTCGGCATGAGCAGCACCACCTCCGCAGAACCAATCTGTCCTTGCGCGACTCTCCCCTGCCACTTCGCATGGCGCCCAAAAGAGAGACGATATTTCTCCGCAATCACGTCGAGCGCCCGAAATCCTATATTGTGGCGCGTCTTCTCATATTCTTTGCCCGGATTCCCGAGCCCTGCGATGAGAAATGGATTCGCAAACACCCTTTAGGCCTTCTTCGCAATAACGACTGCCACCTCATTCATCTTCGCAATAGGACGCACCGCCTCAGGCACTTGAACATCGGAGAGGCGCATCGATTGGGCAACTCCTAATTCACGCACATCGAGAATGAATTCTTGCGGAAGATCCTTGGGAAGGCATGACACTTTAAGAGAACGAATCACTTGACGCACGAACCCTCCCAGCTTCACTCCCACGCAGTCAGTAATTCCCGCAAGCTGAATAGGAACATTCACAGTCACTGGCACTTGTTCAGAAATCAAAATAAAATCGATGTGCTCTACCGCATACGTCGAGCGATGATACTGCACCTCTTTGATGAGCGCCTTGTGCGCCTTGTGCCCATCATGCAATGCAAACAGAGTCGTTGCAAGGAGCCCAGATCTCATGTTGCGCAGCACCGCATCGAATTCCTCTTTCTTGATGGAGATGGGCTTCACAGGCACATTATGTCCGTACAACACCCCAGGAATTCCCCCTTCACGGCGCAACTTATTGATCTCCCCCTTCTTGCCGGTAACTCTCGAAAAATATGACAACTTCTTCATGTACTTCTCCTATTCTTTAAAAAGCAAAGAGATCGATTTAGCAGATACTATACAGCGGATCGCATCCGCCACGTGAGGGGCAATCGTCACCACATCCACCTCCGCACTGTTCGAAGGGACTGAGTCGGTGACCCAAAATCGATCGATCCCAGCGGGTAGCGCCCCGCCTACAAATAAACCATGGGTAATGACAGCAGAGACACTTTTTGCACCCATTTCTCTACACACCCGAGCCGCCGTTGCCAGCGTCCCTCCCGTTGAACAAATGTCATCAACGAGGATTGCCTGTTTGCCCTTAACTTCTCCAATCAACGCATTGGCCGCAACAAACCGGGCGCTGACCCTGCGTTTATCGACAAGCGCGAGATCGCAACCCAACTCTTCGGCATACTTCCTCGCCATCCGATTACTTCCTACATCGGGGGAAACGATGACCGCATTCTTGACGCCTACTTTTTTGAGTGCCTCTACCATGAGAGGACGTGCGTAGATATTATCAACGGGTATATCGAAAAATCCTTGAATCTGCTCAGTATGAAGATCCATCGTAAGCACCCGGGTAACTCCCGCCTTTTCCAGAAGATCGGCCACTAGCTTTGCAGTAATCGGAACCCGCCCTTTATCTTTTCGATCCTGGCGGGAATAGGGATAGTAAGGGATCACAGCCGCAATGCTGCGCACGGAAGCGCGTTTCAGGGCGTCGACCATGATCAGCAGTTCCATGAAGTAGTGGTTTGGACGGCGCGCAGGAGACTGCAACACAAAAACGTCCTTTCCCCGTACATTATCCAGAATCTGCATGCCGATTTCCCCATCGGGAAAAGACTCAATGCGTATCCTGCCCAATTTGATCTGCAACGACCTAGCCACTTTCTCAGCCAGTTCCCCATGAGAAGAACCGGAAAATAACATAAAAGAGGGTTCGCGGGCCATTGAATCCTGGAAGTCCTGAGCAATTTCCTAAATATTGGGGTGGAAGGATTCGAACCTCCGCATGGCGGTACCAAAAACCGCTGCCTTACCGCTTGGCGACACCCCACCAATCAGATCATGTTAAAAAACATCAGACATCTTAGCCGAGCCGCTAAATATTTAGCAATTGCAGAGGAGAGAAAAGCAGTATATAGAGGATTTTATGCGCATTGTACAGTTTGCTACGGAATTTGCGCCGGTTGCCAAAGCGGGGGGGCTCGGCGAGGTTGTGACAGGCCTCTCTAAAGAGCTGTTTCGGCTTGGTCACACGGTTGAGGCTCTTATTCCAAAATACGATTTGATAGACATGGAGAAGCTATCCGAAGTAAAAATAGAAGTTCCTGATTTTAAGTGCATTGAAAACGGTCAACAGATAGCGAACACTCTCTGGTCCTCTTCTTGCGAAGGGGTGCGTCTCCTCCTCCTCGAGGCACGTCATCCGTCCGGCTATTTTCATCGCGGCACAATCTATGGCTGCTCCGACGACGCAGCGCGGTTTCTCTATTTTTCCAAGGCGGCGATTCAATGTTTAGCTTTAAGGGACGCGCCCATTGATGTACTGCATCTCCACGATTGGCCTGTTGCTCTAGCGGCCCTTCTCGTACGGGAGATTTTCTTCCTCCCCGTGAAAACCATCGTCTTAACGATTCATAATGCCGAGTACCAGGGAAAATGCGCCACATGGGATCTCGGCGCAATCGGGCTGAACGGGACAGACTACCTCGTCAAGGAAAAATTACAGGATGACGACCCTGCCTATCCAGAACGGATCAACCTGCTGAAAGGGGGTGTTGTCTACTCCGATGCGATCACGACCGTTTCCCCCTCTTATGCCAAAGAGATCCTTACCCGAGAAGAGGGATATCATTTGGAAACAACCTTTCGCAAATATCAGTCTAAATTACATGGCATTTTAAACGGTCTTGACGAATCCCTATGGGAACCCTCTCGCGACCTCCATCTGACAGCCCCTTTTCATCGGACAGCGCCCCTGACAACCATCCTATCGGCAAAAGAGGCTAACCGACAGGCGCTTTGCCAACGATTCCGTCTCGATGAGAGGTCCCGTCCTTGGATTGGCGCCATTACGCGCCTCGTATTGCAAAAAGGGCCGCAGCTTCTGGAAGAGGCCATTGCCTATACGCTGAAATTAGGGGGTGTTTTTATCCTTCTTGGAACCTCCCCTATTCCCGAAATTCAGTCCCACTTCAATGCGCTTAAGGTGAAATATAGGGGCAATCCCCACATCGTGCTCCACCTCGATTACGACGAGACGCTGTCTCATCAGATCTATGCCTCTCTCGATTTTCTTCTCATTCCTTCCCTTTACGAGCCGTGCGGGCTTACCCAGATGATCGCCATGCGCTACGGCGCCATTCCCATTGCCCGCGCAACGGGTGGGCTCAAAGACACCATCATCGATTGCGACGATCCTACAACTCTCTCTAGCAAACGAAACGGGCTACTGTTTCCCCAGTTTACCAAGGCATCGATGACGCAAGCGCTAGACAGGGCCTTTCATCTCTTCAATCATGACACCCGCGCCTTTCACGGTCTCATTCGCAACGGCTTGCAGATCGATTGGGGCTGGAAAATCCCTGCGCAAAAGTATCTACAACTATACACCAATGCGTGCAAAAGCAGTGGCTGCTCGACATAGAGGATGTCTACAAAGTAAAGTTCATCGATTTTCTGGATTATTTTGGCCGATTTTCGATGTAGTCAAAACCCAATTTTTGAACCTGTTCAACTTTTTAAGAAAATCTGCGTATAAAAATTGATCTTTTTCGGCAACACATGGAATACTCTCGATGTATACCGAACGTGAATCACGTTCGGTATAACGAAGAGGTGTTGTTCGAATGACCACAGATACTCAACTAAGAGTACAAGAAGTAAAAAAATCTTATTCAAGAATGATTCTTTTTGGAATTGCAATTGCACTCTCCGCTCTGATCGTGGCATGGGCTTTTAATTCTTTTTACCCTTGGACGGCGAACTGGATTAAAGTGCTGGAATATCTGGGCTATATCTGTTGGAGCGCCACTTTAGGGACCATGGATATGCGTACCTGGAACGGAAAGACCCCGGCTGAGCTTCTCGATCAAAATCTCGCTAAAATCTTTTCTTTACTGGGTATTTTCGTCTTTGTCATGGCTCGGGAACTAACCCCTATTAGTTAGGACACTGCCTCTGGAGCGCGCGTCTCAATTCGTCCAAAGCTTTTGGGGCATGGTCCTTCTTTTTTAAGACAGCCTCAGCCATCTGTAGACGCTTCCATGCCTCATTGAAATGGTGTCTCTGAAAGTGGATCGCCGCTAGGTAGTAATGGGCGGTTGGATCTTGTGGAGCGAGTGTGCTGTATTTTTCCAAAAAGGGAAGCGCCTCTTTTTCCCGTCCCAGTTGCATCCAGGTGATCGCGAGGTGAAAAATACCCTGCCGAAAACGCGGATATTTGGCGACAATCTGCTCCAGTCTCTTTTGTTTTTCCAAAATCGAGCTGCGCGTTTCATTCACTTCCGCAAAGACAGCCTGAATCCCTTCCGCATTGGTGTGGTTGGAGAGGTAATCTTCAACAATCGTATCCCCCATGATCGCGTAGTCGGGGACTTTATTTCGGATCTTCTTGAGCAAATCTCTCCCCTCTTTCTCTTTCCCTACGAAGAGGTAGTTAAAGCCGAGGAACAAATTGAGAAGGTAATCATCTTGGAAAAATGGGCGCGCTTTTTCATAAAGAGCAACTGCCGTTTTAGGATCCTCTTTATGCCAGCTAACCGCCGCCTGGTTCATGAAGGCAAGTCCGATCACATCGCTGAGCGAGCGCTCCTGGAGGGCCCTCGTCTCGATTCCTAGATAGTGTTCCGAGGGGACATCGATGCCTCGGGCAGTCGTTTCAATATTGGTGATATTCCCCTCCGGATCTACGTACCGGACGTAGATGTGCCCCGGAGGTGTGATCGCCTGCAAAGACAATTCAAGCCTCTGTGCTAGACAAAGATAGAGGATAGAAACGCCTAAGCAAACACCACGTCTGCTATCGAGTACGGAGGGGAGAAATGTGTAGACATCGATCTCTTTTGCATAGAGAGAATGGGGGGGGAAACGGAAGCGCATCTCAGAAAAGATATAATCGTTGATCGCGCGGATCTTATCGAGCGGCCCTGCCTGGGGGGCAAGCCTTGCAGCAATTTGCAGCGCCATGAGATCGAGCGAAGCTTCATAACTTTGAATTTTACGCCTCGATTCTGTAGAGGTGCCCATTTCAGCAATAAGCAACGCTCTTGCCAAATCGATCTGAGCAGAGGGGATCTGTAGAATTTCCTCCTGGTTCCAGAGCCCAAATCCCTGAAGTTGCCGATTGCCTAAATGGCGGCTGAGTTTTTCGATCACGGCCAACTGATCATCGTTCAAGAGAGGACTCTCTTCTTGCGCTGTTCGATTAACGAGCGAGATGATAGGCTGGATGTCTAACGTGGGCAGAACCATTTCCGGATCGCAATCAACGCATCCTCCGCTTAAAAGCTCCCAGGCGTGCTGCAACGAGACCTTGCCTTCGGGTGTTTTCGGATACAGTTCATAGAATGCAAAGTGCTGTGCTACAGACGTGGGATCGAGGGTTGCATAAAGAGCTTTTAAGGATGAGTCGGAGGCAAAGACGGTACAGTGAAAGACAAGGATACCGAATATAAGCCGCATCAAGTGTACCCCCCGTTTTCCTCATCATAGGGAGCCGTAGGGTAGCGGTCAAGGGGGGGAGAAGAGGAGCAAAGAGCGGATCATCTCTGCTAGCCCTTGATGGGATGTAAGCTCTTCGAGACTAAGGCGAAAGCGATAGGTCCAGTTCGTGGGAAGAAGCGTTCCCGGCACGTTGATCCGATCCTGCATTGGGTCAGGCCATGCAAGATCGGGGAAATGAGTCAGATATTCTTGCAAAAGATTGATATGGAAGTAACTGGGCGTATGATGAGCCTTTTTGAGGATTTCATAGTGCTGAGCCAGTGAAAGCGTAGGATGGTAGTCCCAGTTGTTAAACTGGGCAAAAGTAGTAGCTTCCCCAGGATATTGCTGCCACCAAGAGGATAGGGATTCGGAATCGGCGGTCGATACCGTTGTCATACTCAAAGGCTCATATTGCGCGTATGGGATGTAGATACCCGCCTCTTTTTGCCACCGGATGACCTTCGTTCCGCAGATGCCAAGCTCCTTCAGCAAGATCGGTACCTCTCTAGGGATCACGCCGAGATCTTCGGCAATCGGCAAAGCGAGGCAAGAATCGATCATCATTTCGAGCATCTCTCTTCCCTGTGAGACCCAAAGAGAGGGATCAGAGGGGCTAAAACTCCCCTCTGATGCGGGCAAATCGGGCGGGATGATCCAAATACGAAACAGTCCGACAACGTGATCGATCCGGTATAGGTGATAGAAAGCATCGATCATTCTCAGTCGCTGCTTGAACCAAGCAAACTGGGTCTTTCGCATCGCATCCCAATGGAATGGAGGAAATCCCCATTTTTGTCCCAGGGGATTATAGAAATCGGGAGGAGCGCCAGCTGCCCGATCCAGGACGAAAAGATAAGGCTGAGACCACACATCCGCGCTATCTGGGCTAAGCAAAATCGGCATATCGCCCAAGAGAAAGATAGCTTGCATAGAGGCGTAATCACGCACGGCTTGCATCTGTGAAAAACAGAGAAATTGCACCAGCCTGTGAAAGTCCATAGAGTGTTGAGAGGGCATAGAAGTGTTTGGCCAAGTTGGCCAAAAACTCTCTCCCTGCGACTCTTTGAGCGCCCGGAATTGCACATAAGGTTCAAGCCAGGCGCTATTTTCTGAGAGAAAGCGGCGATAGGCAGGCGTTTGGGAAATTCGAGGGAATTCAGAATCGAAATAGAGGGAAAGCCACTGAAGTTTCAAAGACTTTACTTCATTCCTTGCTACATGGGGCAACTCATTGAATCGGGAAAAGAGGGAGAGCGGATCAGGAAGAGATGAGGACTCCTGTATACGATGTGCGGTTAGCGCCTTCAAACTCAAATAAACGGGATCTAAGGCACAGGAGGATTGGGGATTATAGGGACTGGGATCTCTCCCCGTATCGTTCAAGGGCAATAACTGCAGACAGTCGAAGCCCACGGTGGGGCACCATTGAATCAAAGGGAGCAGATCAAGAAATTCCCCAATGCCGCAGCTTGCCTGGGTACGGAGCGCGAAGAGAGGAACGCAAAGGCCGTGATGAGGACGCATCCCTACCTTCTGCCAATGCGCGCCTGTTTTCATGGGCGTAGGCCGAAAGGGCGCGGAGAAGAAGAGCCTAGGGAAGGGGGAGGCGCTTGTCCGTTTTGTAGCGCTTTTGACCAAAGCTCTGCCATGTCCAGAAAATTGCCAAATAGCACGGACAGCCTATCTCCATTGAGAATTAAAAGAGGATAGCTCTGAAAAAGAACAAGCTGATCTAGGCGCGCAATATAGGCTAAAATACCCGGACGCGGATCAGGCGCTGCATTGGTCTTTAAAGCCTCCCGCAACATATTTTCTCGGAACCTGCCTGGCGCAACAGGGCCGATCAGAGAAAAGAGGACTAGATTTTCTTGAGAAGCGTCCAACTGCAGTTGCACAACGAGTTTTGAGGGAAAACGGAGAGAACAAGCGCCAAAATGGTCAGCGGATAAGGGGAGATGAAAAACAGCTCCCAGCTCTACAAGAAGCTGCTGAAATCGATCGGTCACTCGTCTTCCTCTGTATCGTTTTTTTCCTCTTCCTCATCTTCCAATAGATCCTCGAGATTTTCAATCGCGGCAATATAGGCTTTCCAAAGTTCGTCTTTATGCTGCGGGTTGCGAAAATATCTCGGCGCTATTTGTTTCAACGCATCGCGCATCTGCGTATAGAGAACGATTTGCGCTGCCACCTCTTCATCTACACCGAGCAGTTTGGCTGTTTGAAGAATTTTCTCTGGGTTGATGTACTTCTCCCCTAACAATTTGACAAAAGTTTTGGCGAGCATTTCAAAATCAGTCCGAGCAGGAAGGGACAGGTGGTAAGAGGTGAACTGTCTTTGGATGAGCTGCATGCGGGATTGAAAAAAGCGGAAAACTCCCAAGATACCCTGCAAGGACCTCGTTTCATCGATCAGCCGCTTGAGTTCTCCTCTTGGAATAGAGGGACCTTTTGCTCGTAAATCGCTTCCGAGAGAGTGAAGCATAAAGTGAATGACCAATTTCAGTTTGTCGTACTGGAATTTCTCTGCCAATTCATTAAAGAGCTTTAAAGGCTCTCTGGCATTGCCCGTAATATCGCGGTACATATCTCTGAGCGAAGAGGGGGAGCCGAGCCCTTCTTTAGAAAATTCCCGCGCTTGGACGCCCATGTTGCGTCCCGCTTTGATCTCCCTCTCAGACTCCGCCTGGAGAAGACTTTTGGCCTTGCGGAGCGTGTCCAGCATCTCCGGCTCTGCTGTTTCTAGGAGAAAGTCGAGCGCCTCATCAGCAAGCGAAGGATCTGGATAGATGGCGCGCACTTTACGCAACGCCTCCTCGGGAGAATCGCTTGCTCTGATTTGCCCGCGAAGAATGAGGAGCGTTTTAACGCTCAGCTCGTAGTTATTTTTTTGAAATCGAGAAGCAGCCTCTCCAACATTCGCATTGCCCAGGACCTTCGGCTCGTCCACCTCTTCCACAGACTCATTGTGTTGCTTCAAGCCTGAGCGCAATTCGTGAAGTTCTTTGAATTGCCCGAGGCGCTGGAGAGGGGCGAAAGCGGCTTGATCCAAATATTGGCTGAGATCATCCGCACTCTCCACCTGTACGACTTCTTCGCTGAGCGCTTCTTGCTGAATCAGGCGGACGGCTGCAGCGTTACTCACAATGAGGTGGGAGATATTCGGTTCTGTCATAATTTTCTAAGTGAGCTGGACTCTGCCTAAAGGCTGAATACGGATTTCAGGAACTACTTCTTGAAAAGAGACTACCGCGAGATCGGGGAACTCCCCTTCGATCAACTTACGGACAAACCTGCGCACGTCGATGGCAGTCAGCAGAACAGGAGGCTGTCCTCCAGGGGGCGTCGGTTTAATGATCGCGCGCATGGAGTGCAGAATGAGCTGCACCGAGTCGGGATCAAGAGCGAGATACGATCCGGCAGAGGTTTGCTTGACAGCGCCTCGCACCATATCCTCAATTTCCGGGTCGAGTAAATAGACGGAGAGCACAGTCTGTCCCAGAGAATATTTGTAGCTGATATAGCGTTTTAAAGAAGAGCGGACATACTCCGTGAGAAGAACTGTATCTTTCTCCGTTTGCGCCCATTCGCTGAGCGCTTCCAAAATCGTCCGCAGATCTTTGATCGAAACCTGTTCTTGGACAAGCCTGCGTAAAATTTCGGTCAATTTTTGCAGAGGTACAAGACGGGAAACCTCTTTGACGAGATCGGGGAACGATTTTTCCACAAATTCGAGAATCGCTCGCACCTCTTGAATTCCGATGAATTCACTCGCATATTGGCGATAAAAGCGGGACAGATGGAGAATAATCACCTCTAACCCCGTCCAGTAACGAATGCTCGCCCTTTGGAGAATTTCGCGGTACTTTTCATCGACCCACAAAGCCGGCATGCCAATCGATCCTTTGGACGCGACAAAGGGGATATTGTAGCGCCTGAGCGTCTCTTCCGTCTCGTTCGTCAATAGATGCTTCAGCAGAATCTTGCCCCTTGCGAGGGGCACTTCATTGAGATGAACAGCGTATTCTCCCGGTTCTAACGAAGCAGAGTCGGTGCGCACGTGGATACCTGGGAAGCGGACGCCAAGATCTTGATAGAGAGCATGCCTCATCTTAGGAATCATCTGATCAATGAATGTAATGCCCTGTTTGTCCTTCCGGATGAGCTGCGAAATGGAGACGCCCACCTCCAAAACGACGGGCAAAGTAAGGGCATAATCTTCCGCAGACCCCCCCACAACGGAATGACCGGATACTTCCGTATCCACGGGGCCTACGCCAGCTGCCGCTTTCGCTACAGCTCTTCTGCTATTGGACCAGAAAAAGTAACCCAAGGTACCCACGATGGCTGCCAGCACGAGAAAGGACCAGGCAGGAAATCCGGGAATCCACGCCATAAAAAAGAGCACTCCCGCTGCAATCATGAGCGCCTTGGGCTGTTTGAGCAACTGCTCAGAGATCTCTTTACCGAGGTGAGCGTCTTTTTTTTCGCTGGACACACGCGTCGTCACAATACCCGCTGTTACGGCAATCATGAGAGAAGGGATTTGCGAAACAAGACCATCGCCAATGGAAAGGAGAGTGTAAATGCGAGCCGAATCCATGAGACTCCTCCCGTGAATCACATTCCCGATGATGAGTCCCCCGATAATATTGATCAAAGCAATGACGATCCCCGCGATCGCATCCCCCTTGACAAATTTCATCGCACCGTCCATGGCCCCGTAGAGCTGGCTCTCTTTGGCAAGTCCCAATCTCAGTTCGCGCGCCTGCTGCTGGTCGATGATGCCGGAGCGCAGATCCGCGTCAATCGACATCTGTTTACCGGGCATCGCATCCAAGGTAAAGCGCGCTGCCACCTCGGCTACCCTTTCCGCACCCTTCGTCACAACGATGAATTGCACGATCGTGATGATCAAGAAGATCACGCCCCCTACGACAAAGCTGCCCCCTACGACAAAATTACCGAAGGCAAAAATGATGTGCCCAGCGTTGGCATGCAACAAAATTTGCCGCGTAGAGGAGATGTTGACACCAAGACGGTAGAGAGTCGTAATCAGAAGCAGCGAGGGGAAAATCGAGAGGTGTACCGCTTTCTGAATATAGAGCGCCACGAAGAGTACGGAGACCGAAACACCCAAATTGATGGCGATGAGGATATCGATAACATCGGGCGAAACGGGGAAAATCAGCATCATGATGATGGCGATAATCAACGCCGCAAGCATCAGATCGCTGGAGCCTGAAATGGCAGCGAGCATCCGATCTCCACCGAGAGAGCGTGTGAGATTGTCTAGGAACTTCTTCACTGAAACAGCTCCTTGCTAACTTCTGGTTTTTCTTCGATCGATTCGAGCCATTTAATAATCTCAGCAACCATCGGGTAGAGGTCCTCAGGGATATATTCGGAAATTTTCCCTTTAGTGTACAGGCTTCTTGCCAAATCCACATTCCGCATGATGGGAATTTTATAGTCCAGTCCGATTTGAATGATTTTTTCCGCCATCACGCCGGCCCCCATCGTTAAGATAATGGGCGCCGGTTCCTCCGCTGGATTGTACTTCAAAGCAACGGCAATGTGAATGGGGTTCGTGATAATCGCACGCGCTCTTCTTGCAGCGGAAGGACCGTCTTGATAGGCAATCTCGCGCGATATCTCTCTACGCCTACTCTTGATCATTGGATCGCCCTCTGTATCCTTGTACTCCTGCTTCACCTCAAATTTCTGCATCATCATCTCTTTGGCAAAATTCTTTTTCTGAAAAGCGAGATCAAGGAGAGCGACAAAGAGAAAAAAAAGACCTACCTGAATGGTAGCCGAAACAAGAAAATCATTGACTACAAGGGCAGATCCCAGGACGGGCATCATCACTGTTGAAAGGATCTGCGGCAGCCTATTCCAAATAATGAGATAGATGATGAGAGCAGCGCCTGTAATCTTAGCCACCGACTTAATCAGTTCGATCAATGTCTTTAATTTGAATTTTTGTTTGATCCCTTCCACGGGGTTGAGCTTTTTCAGATCGAACTTCATGGCCTCCATAGAAAACACGGGACCGATGACCAAGAAACTCACGATAACCCCAACGAAGGCCACTAGCACCATGATCGGCAAACTGGAATTCAAGATCACGTCAATAGCGGAGAGGAAATACCCGGGCGCTTTATTATTGAAATCGGTAGACACATTAGGCACTTCGCGCAGCATCAGGAGCATGAAAGAGCCGATCTGTTCGAAAAAATGGGACATCATCGCCAAGGACGCCCCGAGAGAGACAATAAAGGTAAAGGCCGCAGGAAGATCCTGGATCTTGGCCACTTGTCCTTTTTTCCGCGCGTCCTTGAGTTTCTTCGGGGTCGCTTGTTCGGTTTTTTCTGCCATGGGGGGGATCTACTTATAGGATAGGAGTAACGCCGAGGCTTGCGAAGCAATTTCCGGATCGCCCGCTTTTGCAAGTTCCATCGCTTGCAACAGCCCTTGCCTCTTATACCCCAGCATTAAAAGTGCCTTGGAACGATTCAACTGCGTAGGAAGATGGGAGGGGTCCGCCTTCAACGCGCGATCTAAATAGTCGAGCGCCTTCAACCCATTGCCAATCTGCAAATGCAAAGCGCCAATCGTTTGAAGATCATAGGGAGAGGGCGGAGCAAGAGCGCTCAAGGCGTCGAAAAAAATGAGGGCGACGTCATAAACCCCCTGCTTAATATAGGAGTAGGCGGCATAGCGCAAATCCTTCACACCCTCTTGATCCCAACCCAGAAATTCCAACCAATTCACAGGCATCTTTATCCCCTCTGATACTGATTGCGCCGCGCATTAATCAACAACAACGTCTTATCTAACTTATTCAAACACCGGAACAGCGCTACGAGCGCCTGTCTTTGCTTCTCCTGGTCAGGATCTTTCTGATGCCCTTCTTGCTCATCCTCCAAAGCATCCCCCATCTGCTCCAACTTATCGATATCCTCCTCTAACTTGTCATACTCGCCCAGCGAAGGGATCAACTGATACGAAAAAAGCGGCTTTCCGTAGGACAAATACTCAGGCGGTGGATAGAACAGCGCCCAAGGGGCAGTTTTAGCGGACGAATAGAACCGATCGAATTCGGAAAGGACAGAGGGAGAGACAACTTGAACCTCCGTCTTCTGCGCAATAAGACGGGACTCTTCAATATAGCGTGATTCAAAGAGTTCTGTATCTTTGGCATAGCGAACTGAGGCTTCAACCCCCAGATTGTCAATCGTACGCGGCTTATTTACGGACATGGCTTTCCTCGCAACCTATACTAGCAGCCACCTTTATTTCGAGTATATAGTGGTTCCAGTTGAAAGGTACCCAAGAAAATCGATTCAAATCCTCATGTCGAAGCCGCAGCAAGCGAGTTGTCACTTGCTTACCCCTCTGGTTAATAATTTGGGAAGGGCTTCCCAGAGACGATTTGGTGGAAACTCATTGGAGAGGATGTCTACAAAGTAAGGGTTCATCGATTTTCTGGATTATTTTGGCCGATTTTCGATTTAAATTTCTGGGGCAATATACTGGGTGTCGATATTGCCCCAGAAATTTAAATCGAAAATCGGCTCAAAAGAACCCGAAAATCGACAGAACTTTACTTTGTAGACATCCTCTGATGCGTCAGTTTTTCTCATGGACAAAATTACTCATCGAGAATAGCTCGACAAAAGCGCGTCCGCCACCAGAATTTGACCAGGGGCAATTCCCCCGTCATTAGTCGGGATCGTGTGATGGCAATAAGGGACAAATCCAGCACTCTCTAACAGGTGCATCGAATTGATCAATAAAAATTCGTTTAAAAAAACCCCGCCGCTCAATACGACCTGAGCAATACTGGTCTTTGTTCTAATCAGAATACAAACCGCAACGATCATCTGTACAATTGTAGAGTGAAAACGCCGACTGATTTCAGCAATAGCCAATCCATTCAAGAAATCGTAAACCATCGTTTGGATAAGCGGACGGTAATCAATTGTTTCATTTTCAAAACTAAATGGATACGGATCAGCCATGGAAAGATCCCTTTGCAAGAGAGCTTCGAGTTCGATGGGACCTTGTGCTTCATATTCCATTTTTACACAGATGTCCAACAAAGCGGCTACACCATCAAACAGGCGACCCATGCTAGAGGTAGGCGTCGAATGAATCCCTTTAGAATGCATAGCTGTAAACACCGCTCTTTCTTGGTCTGTGAATTTTTTGAACGCAGGAACTTGTCCAGCTACCGATGCTTCTAAAGCCAGAACAAGAGCGATGCGTAAAGGTTCAGATATCGCCTTATCTCCTCCTAACAAATGAATATGGCGCAGATGGAATGAACGCATAAACGATGAATAATCACCAATTAAAAATTCTCCTCCCCAAATCGTCCCATCCAAGCCATAGCCCGTCCCGTCTAAGATCACGCCAATCGTAGGCCCTTGTAGGTGATTTTCTCCCATACAAGCTGCCATATGTGCATGGTGATGCTGCACTCGAATCACCTTGTTTTCCCCCTTTGTAAGAGCGAAGCTGACAGAGCGGAATAGCGGGTGCAAATCGCAAGCTATCCACTCCGGTTCGATGTCATACAAGCATTTTAAATGTTCGATGCATTTCTGATGAGACTGAAAGGTCTCATCATTTTTGAGATCTCCAATATGAGGACCGATATAGATCCTCTTGTCCTGGGACAAAGCCACCGTTGTTTTCAGTTCAGCACCATAGGCAATAATTTTGTGCAACGGCTTCTTCATATGAAGAACGTAAGGCGCATACCCCTTGGATTTTCTTACAAAGCTTACAATAGACCGCCTAAGATCGAGATAGGAGGAAACTCGAACCACCGAATCATCCGCTCGAGTTTCTATATCCCGGTTATGGAATAAGATCGCATCTGCCACATCAAACAGCTGAGCAGCTGTTGTATTTTTATAAACAATTGGATAACCCGAAATGTTGCCGCTAGTCATCACCAAAATATCCATTCTGGGGTCGTTGAGCAGCAAATAATGCAGGGGAGCAGAAGCGATCATAAGACCCAAGTTAGGATTTCGAGGAGCGATTTGCTCCGGAAGAGCTCCCTGTTTTTTCTTGAGCAGCACAATTGGACGGGACGCAGATTCAAGTAGATCGGCTTCCTGCTTGGTATGCTGAGTGTATTTTCCAGCGGCTTCGACAGAGTTAACCATTACTGCAAAAGGCTTAACATCCCGACGCTTACGCTTGCGCAGCAACGCGACGGCCTCACCATCTTGCGCATTAACAGTTAAGTGAAATCCTCCCACACTTTTGATCGCAACAATTTTTCCTGATAAAAGCAAATCAATTGTGAATTGAATTGCCTGATCTGAGCGAGCACGAATCCCTTCCCTATCCGATAAAAACACATTGGGACCGCAGGTAGGACACGCATTTGGCTGCGCATGATACCTTCTGTCGAACGGATCTCGGTATTCTTGATCGCATTCCGAGCACATCTTGAAGACGGACATCGTGGTGCTAGCGCGATCATAGGGCAACTTCTGAATGATTGAAAACCGGGGGCCACAATTGGTACAATTTATGAATGGATAACGATAGCGTCGGTTCCCTTTAGATTGAAGTTCTTGCAAGCAATCACTACACACATGAAAATCTGGAGACACGACTACCTCTTTTTTCCCTATAGTGACAGTGTCCCGAATCTCGAATATTTTATGTAGGGCTCTAGCACAGGCAATCCGTTCAATAATTTTCACATTCAATACATTGGCCAGTGGAGGCGCTTGTTCGGATATTGCCGCAACAAACTGTTCTAAGGAAGCGTCTCCTTGGGCTTCAATCAAAACCCCTTCAGGGTCGTTGATCACCCAACCCAAAACTCCATGAGCATGAGCGAGGCGATAAATAAACGGACGAAATCCAACGCCCTGAACAATGCCAGTCACTCGGATTTTGAAAATCCTATTTAACGCGGTTTCTGACATTAGGCTCTCCCATTTCTTAGTGATCCGCAACAAAAATTCTTGAGATAATCTCTAGCATGAAAGCTGCGTATAATCGATCGATCGCAGGCTACTCAAGTTGATCCGTATTAAGAGGATATCTACAAAGTAAGGGTTCTACGCGCTTTATTAACCAGAGGGGTAAACAAGTGACAACTCGCTTGCTGCGGCTTCGACATATCGATCCTCCATCGTCGTCTATAGTTGTACTATGGACTTCTCCTTCGGACCGCTGCGCTTCGATCTGACTTCATCTCGCTAGCGCCGCTTGTTGCCACTTATTGACCTCTCGGGTTAATAAACTGTACTAGCATAGCCGTGGGAGTTCCGCTCCCTCTAGTTCTTCGATCTCTTCACGGGTCCCGTCGCGTCGGATCATTTGGACAGACTTGATGCACATTGCGGAGACTTCTCCAATTTCTACAGCTTTTTGTCCATATCGATGCTTTCTCAATGCATTGAGAACTTGATCAACCTTTTCAGACTTCACGAATAGGCACAAACAGCCCTCATTAGCCAAATTCAAGGCACTAATCCCCAGCATCTCGGTAGCCATTAGCGTTTCCCGTTGGATCGGCAACGCTTCTTGATAAATTTCCATTTTCTGACCCGTCGCATTTGAATATTCATGGAGAACAGCTGAGAGTCCTCCTCGCGTTACATCGCGCATTGATTGGATCACATTTTCACCTACCTCGGCAAAGAGATGATCGATCATTCCATTTAAAGCCGCGCAATCGCTTATAACCGCTGTGTCAAAGCCCAGCCCTTCTCGAACTGAAAGAAGATGAACGCTATGATTTCCAATCATTCCGCTTAAGATGATTTTGTCGCCAACCTGTACATTCCTCATTTTTAATGGAGAACCCTTGAAAATGCCCACCCCAGCGGTGTTAATGAATAACTTGTCTGTTTCTCCAGCTCTAGTAACCTTGGTATCCCCAGCGACAATTTTCACTCCAGCTTCCAATGCTGTACTCCGAATGGACTCGAGGATTCGTCTTAAATCTGCAATAAGAAACCCTGCTTCGATGATTAGCGAGAGAGTTAAATAAAGCGGCTTGGCTCCAATAACACTAAGATCATTGACTGTTCCGCAAACCGCAATTTTTCCAATATCGCCATTACCAAAAAATAAAGGATCTACGACGAAAGAATCGGTGGTCATTGCAATCCGATTCCCTTGAATAGGCAAAATCGCGCTGTCTTCCATGTCCCCAATGTAGACATCGCCCAATACAGAGACGATTAGCTCAACAAGCTGCCGACTAAGCTTCGCTCCGGTTCCGTGATCTAAAATAACTTGTTCCACTTGCACCTCTTTTGCGGACAGACATTGAGAGGATGTCTACAAAGTAATGGTTCATCGATTTTCTGGATTATTGAATCACGTTCGGTATATTTTAGGGAGTGGCAATTAAGTTTTGAACGAGCAGCTCGGCGAGAGTCCCGGCCCTTCAGGACTATTAACCAGAGGGGTAAACAAGTGACAAATCGCGCTGCGAGGCAAGAACAGATCGAAGCGCAGCGGTCCGAAAGAGAAGTCCATAGCACAACTATGGACGACGATGGAGGATCGATATGTCGAAGCCGCAGCAAGCGAGTTGTCACTTGTTTACCCCTCTGGTTAATAAGTCAAGCGAGCTATTTGTCAAGTTGCGGCAAGGAACCTGATGCCCCTTTCAAGAAGGAATTCTTCAAAATACCCGGCTCTTAGAGGATGTCTACAAAGTAAAGTTCTGTCGATTTTCGGGTTCTTTTGAGCCGATTTTCGATTTAAAATTCTGGGGCAATATACTGGGTGTCGATATTG
>JACRBF010000038.1 GCA_016213175.1 Chlamydiia bacterium | reverse complement strand
AATTTTTCAAAGGGAGTCCAGTCTAACAGACCATTGAGCCTGTCCAAGCGTTGATTGAGTTTTGGATTATTGCCAAGCCACGCGTCAGCAAATCCGATTTGTCCTGAAGTTTTGTGCGCCATATTTCCCTCTGAATGTAGAAGGAATATTTTAGCTGATCAGTCCAAGTTATGCAACGGTCTCATCGTATGATTTTCCTCGCCAGTTGCTCAGGTCTACAGCGAAATAAGTTACGATCGTCTGGGGATATTTTTTTTACAAGCTGTCCTGGTATTGAAGAGGGGTGTAGGGCGCGCAATGTTTGTCTTTTCCCAAGTTCGTCTAGTCTAGATGCACTGATTTCCAGGACGGAAAAATCATATGGCAGATTTATGGAGGGATGGCATCCTAATGTCTCTACTACTTGTCGAAGTTGCTCTGGAATTAAGGGATTTAGTTCTGGATTCGCTTTGCAGGCAATCAAAAGTTGTAGGGGATCTACTCTTACGACACGTAGCCGTAATCCATCTGCTGGCAAGTAAATGGCTTTTCTCAGAAGCTGATAAATTTTTTTCAGAAGCCGCGTTTCCTTCTCGGTAAAACCATATGTCGTTTCGTCAGGTTGGACTCCCACGCAGTTGCACTTTCCAAATTCATATGTGCTAAGCCCCTCTCTATCGACGATATATTCAAAATCTGCTTTTTCTATGGGATTGATGCCAGCGAATAAACAGGCGGCTTGATGAAGATGCCAAATTTTTGCTCTCCCCCATACGTTATAATCTGGATTTCTTAGCTCTTTATGTTGAATGACATATCCCTCTTTTTCCGCGTATAAAATCTTGTAAAGATCCTCTTCATTAAGATTTTTCACGGATCAATCCCTCCATACGGTTGACCAATTTTCTCTTGTGGGCGTTTGCCAAATGAGAGTATCGTTTTGTAGTCTGCAAACTCTTGTGTCCTAACACTTCTGCCACTTCGCGGGTCGAAGTGCCGTCCATAGTCAAATAGCTTGCGGTCGTGTGGCGGATATCGTGGAAGCGGAAGTCCTGAAGCCCCGCGCGTTCAACAGCAAGCTCCCAGGCAGAGCGGATACAAACGGGTTGATTGGGATCGGTAGGGGAGGGGAAGATGAAGCCAGACTCCTCAACGGATCTGTGTTGCATGATTTCGAATACCTGGTCGCTCATGGGAAGCACCCGATTATCTCCGTTCTTTGTATCAAAGAGGAGGAAGACCCGATTCTCTAGGTCAATGTCTTTACCCTTTAGGCCAAGGATTTCCGATTTGCGTGCGCCGGTCGTTAACGCAATGAGGAAGATAAGGCAGAGGTCTTCATTTTGACTGCGCTTGCACGCGTCTATGATCTTGGAGAGTTCCTCTCTACTGAGGTAGCGGACTCTGCCAGGTGGGGATTTTGGCTTGCGCACTTTGAGGCAGGGGTTTTCGTTGATCCATTGCCACTCGCGTACAGCAGTGCTAAGGACATGGGAGAGGCTGGCCAAGTACCTAGAGACGGTGCTATTTGAACGTAGTATTCCTGGGCGGATCTCTTCGCTGAGCATGCGGTCGCGCGCTTCGGCGATCACTGATTGATTAAGCCGACTCAGCTTGAGATGGCCGAGTTCTTTTTCCCAACGGTCGATGTGTCTGGCAACGTTGTCTCCATCATTGGTCTTAAGAGGGAGGATCTCCTTTCGGTAGCGGCGGAGAGCGTTGGCGACGGTGTACTGATCGGCTTTGGAGAAGCTGACGTAGAGGCCCTTCTCGATCTGCCCCTCGGTGACACGCTTCCAGCGCTTGGCGTGGGTGAGGCTTTTGAAGTTTTTGGATACGGGCTTGTGCCCTTTGATGCGGATGCGAACCCTATAGTGGCAGGTGCCGTCTTGGAGCGGGAACCGATCAATGCCTGGTGGGATGTTCATGCTGTCTCCTTGCGTCTGTTTTTTCAAAGAGTCAGCCATGCGATTTTGAACTTGTCCGATTGTGGGCTTTTGCCGTTTAGTGGTCAGCCAAAGGCCATCGGATCGTATCAAAAATTTTAGTGAGAGCCAAGAGATTCATTAGATGACTTATTTTCAGTCATTTAAAAATGGGGCAACCTGGACTTGAACCAGGGACCGACGGGTTATGAGTCCGCTGCTCTAACCACTGAGCTATTGCCCCGAGCAATGCATCGAATGAGAGATTGTATCCTAGAAGAAGGGGAATTTTCAAGATAGTGCTTTTCGAGGGGGGGGGCTGTAGGCGGGTTGGCTGGAATTGCGGGAATGAGAGCAATTTCTGGTAGTACTGATATCGAATTTTTGACTATACTGTTCGCTCTTTTTCAGGAGAGCAGGGCAATGGAACGGGATCTTACGGAAACGATTGTTGCAGCGGCAGTAGAGGTGCATAGATGTTTGGGCGCGGGGTTGCTGGAAAATGTGTATGAATCGGCGCTATGTCATGAACTGGCGGCTCAATACGGACTATTGTGTCAGAGACAGGTGCCAATCCCGGTTCTGTATAAGGGCGTTCCTGTAAGAGCGCCTTTGTTTTTGGATGTGCTGGTAGAGAGGCAGGTGGTGATCGAGATTAAATCGGCAGAAAAAAATTATCCGTACTATCAAATGCAGCTGTTCACCCATCTTCGTTTTCTGGGGTTAAAGATCGGTTTGCTTATCAACTTTGGCAAAGAGTCGTTGAATGATGGCATTAGTCGGATCGTCAATGATCCAATTGCGGCGAGGGGATAGGGTGCAATAGTGAAAAAACGGTGTTTTGGCGGGGGTGCAAGGCAGGAGCTGTATGCCGAATATCACGATTGTGAATGGGGGGTGCCTGTACATGATGATCGGAAGCTATTTGAGATGCTGGTTCTGGAGGGGGCTCAGGCGGGTTTGAGTTGGGAAATCATCTTGCAAAGACGGGAAGGATATCGCAAAGCCTTTCATCACTTCGATCCCATCAAAGTAGCTGCGATGAGCGATGAGGCGCTGGAGGCGCTCTGTCATAATCCAGAGATTGTTCGTAATTGCTTGAAAATCTATGGAGCGCGTCAAAATGCTCAGGCATTCTTGAACATCCAGAGGGAATTTGGCTCGTTTGATCGTTATGTTTGGGGGTTTGTGGGTGGGGCACCTATGCACAATCAGTGGAAACAGTTCAAGGATGTCCCGATCACAACGAGGGAAAGCGATCTTTTGTCAAAAGATTTGAAAAGTAGGGGGATGACTTTCGTGGGGTCTAAAATTGTTTATGCCTACATGCAAGCAGTTGGTTTAGTCAACGATCACTCTCTCGAGTGTTGGACGCGGACTGAAAAATGAAAACTCTTTACCAAAATTCCGATTTGGATTAAATTTCCGCGCACCGCCTGGCTGGGTTCGGTTATATGGGAGATCTCGCGTAGCTGCACTTCCTGAGCAAGAAATTATTTTACTTTTATGCAACTGTGCGATAGGAAAGGGATTCGCAGAGAAATTGTGAATGGTTGTCTTGGAACGTGCGAAGAGGAAATGGGAAGGATGAATATTAAGAGCGAAAGACTAAAGAAACTGGAGACTGAGCTGGGAGATCTGGAGCAGTGGATGAATTTGGGGCTAGTTCCTAAGAAAGATATGGAGAAGCACCGCGAGGAGATCCGTTCGCTGAAGACAAAGATTGAAGAGGAGAAAGAGAGGCTGCGCTTTATGAAGGAGAGCGGCGATCTCGAGGAATACGTAGCGCCGAAGCGCACTCCTGCACGCCAGCCGTATGCGGAACCGCAGACGCTTCCCGATATGGATGTGGGGGATAATGCAACGGACGCGGGTCTCGATATGGAGACGGAGGCGTATGAGACGGAAACTGTCTCTGAGGATGAGACTGAGGGGGGGGGATCTACGACGGAAGAGGAATCTACTGTTGTCGAGGAGGAGGACGAAGATCCGTTTTCCGATCGGAATCGGTGGAAGCGGGGTATTCTCGAGGATCCTGAATCGAACAATTGGTAGAAGAAGAGGTTTCTCTTTATTTCCATATTCCTTTTTGCCGTAAAAAATGTCCCTATTGCCATTTCTATGTCATTCCCGATAGGCAAAATTTTCAAGAGATTCTGACAGAATCGATCCTTTTAGAGTGGCAGAGGCAGCTCCCTATGCTGTCTGGAAAAAGGGTTGTGTCCATCTACTTTGGGGGAGGGACGCCAACTCTTTTTGCGCCAAAGGGGATCGCGCTCATTTTAGATGTGGTGCGGCAGAGCGGCCTTGGAATTGCTCCGCGTTGTGAAATCACGATTGAGGCCAATCCCGAGGATAGCTCAGCTGTGTTATTTCGTAGTTTGCTTGCACTAGGGGTCAATCGATTGAGTCTTGGGGTGCAGTCGTTAGACGATCGTTCTTTGCAAACTCTGGAGAGAACGCATTCGGCACAAAAGGCGGTGGGAGCTATCCAGATGGCCCAAGGGGCTGGTTTTGAAAATATTTCCATCGACTTAATGTACGATCTGCCAGAGCAGAATGCATCGAGCTGGGACTATACGTTGGCGCAGTTGAAAGATCTTCAGATTCAACATCTTTCGTTGTATAATTTGACAATTGAGCCACACACGACGTTTTATAAGAGACGGAATGAGTTAGTTTTGCCCTCGTCCAAGATGAGTCTGTACTTTTTGCAAACGGCGATCCAAAGGCTCGAGGAGATAGGACTGAGGCGGTATGAAATCTCCGCTTTTTCTGGGGATGGATTCCAGTCTGTGCACAATAAGGGCTATTGGACGGCGCGGCCGTTTTTGGGATTTGGGCCGTCTGCGTTTAGTTACTGGGGAAAAGAGCGGTTCCGGAATGTAGCGCATCTGCAGCGCTATGCGAGAGCGCTGCGAGAGGGCAATTCTCCAGTAGATTTTCGGGAAAGGCTCGAAAACCCCAGGGATCTCAAGGAGTTGCTTGCGGTGCATCTACGTTTGCTGGAAGGGGTCGACTTGGCCTGTTTTGGAACACTGCCTGCGGAGACGATGGCTTCTTTGGAAAAATGGGTGCGCGAGGGGGGGCTTGTCCGAGAGGGGGATCGGGTGCGTCTCACAGAGAGGGGGGCTCTCTTGTATGACGCAATCGCGGAGGATGTCATTTGAAAATTCAGGTCAAGGTTACTCCTAAGGCGTCGAGGAATCAAATTACGGGTTGGAAAGAGGGCGTCCTTTGTCTTAGGATCAGAGGCGTACCGGAAAAGGGAGCGGTGAATCAAGAACTGATCGCGTTTCTTGCTAAAGAACTCGGAATTGCACAATCACAGATCGAACTGCTCAGCGGGCATACTTCACGCATAAAAAGGCTCGAGATCGAAGGGGTCTCAGAAAAACAGTTGGAAAATGCTCTACTGGATCGCCACGATTTTTAGGTCGAATCTCAGAGCGCGTCCTGCTAAGGGATGATTGAAATCGAGGATTGCTTTCTGTTCTTTAATCTGGGAGATCCGGATGGGTACTAATCCTCCTTGAGGATCTTGCACGCCTAGAACTGCGCCTTCAAAGCGATAAGAGACGGGGATTGCTTCAAGTTCCACTTCCCGATAAGCGTCAGGGATGATAGGGCCATAGGCATCTTCCGGGGCTAAGAGGACTTGTTTTGTGTCACCAACGCTGAGCGATGTGATTGCTTGTTCTAGGGCGGGGAATACTTGATGAGAACCGAATATAATTGTCAGGGGATCTTCTCCGACATTACTATCTAATTGAGTCCCATCTTCCAAAAACACGCTGTATTCTAAGGAAACTTTTTGTCCGTCTTTCATCATCTTTTCGCTCCACTCGGGTTGAGTTCCTTATTTCGGATCATCTTGCGGGAGTCAAGTATTAATTGTAAGACCAGCGCGTGCTAGGAGAAAGCGGATGATAAGGATGGGGTGCAGGAAGAGATTTTTAATGAGGCATCTATAGGTAACAGAGGTCAGGTGTTTATGAATGGGGGGAACGATGCGCTGAGCGTCGGCGATCCATTCAGGATAAGGAGGGGGAATGAGCTTCGGTAAAGAGGTGAGGGGACAAAAAGCAACTCCCTGAGTCTCAGGAGAAGTGACGAGGGCGCCGCTTAAGGGAGCGCACTCGTAAAGGTGGGTGAGTCGTGCGAGGCGGTTAATGGGGGAGTAGATACCGACAAGACGCTCAATTTTGACAGTTAACCCAGTTTCTTCCACAATTTCCCGGATGGCTGCCTCCTCAGGGGACTCTCCAGGGTCGATCCCTCCGCCGGGAAGAACCCAAACGGGGACGTCGCGCCTTTTAATGAGCAGAATGGCGGTACGGCTTGGGTCGAAGATCGCACAGCTTACACTTTCGGGAATGGTCATGATAGCGAGAATATCGGTTATCCTCTTCTGCATCAACTCCGTTTTCTTTTTGTCTGGTTGTTACAAAAACCATTTCTATGTGCAGCAGGAGTGGATAGATAAAAATTTTTTGGCAAGCACCTATGTGCATACGCCTGACCCTCGTCAAGAAAATCCAAAGGTGGGACAGCGCCTTTTGGTGAGTTGGGATTTTCCGCGCAGTGTATTTGAAAAGAAATTGCTGTTGAAGGCGATTGTCCGGTTCTGGGACGGTTCTCAGCAGATTATTGAACAGAAGATCGAAAGACGGCGTGGCTATGAGGCGTTTTTTTTCGCAAAACAGGGGCAGAGCGAAGATAAAAAAATTCTGACCTATCTGGTGCAGGCGATCTCCGAGCAGGGGGAGATCGTTGGGTTTTGGGAACATCAATTTTGGACGCCGCTGATCGAGGTCGGAGCGGAGAGGGTTTCACAGCCTCGTAGCAACAGTTCCCCTGTCTCCTCCCAGGAAAGGCAGGAATCGGTAATCGATACTCCGTAGATCAGTTGCGAGGGATCTTCCGTAAGCTGCTGTTTGCCAGGAAAGAGATGACTTTCCAGCATAAGTCCTGCAATGGCATCGTACCCATTTACGATGTACTCCAGCACCGATTGAAAGGCTATTTTTTGCAGCTCCGGATCTTTGGCTGAATTGCCATGCGAACAATCGATTAATAGGTTCTCTTCCAACCCAATTTTTTGCAACTTTTCTAGCGCTTTTTGCACAGAGGCGAGATCGTAGTTAGGAGCTTGATCGGAACCTCTCAAGACAAGATGGGAAAAGGGATTGCCTTGCGTGTGCATAATGCAAGCATGGCCTGTTTGATCGATGCCAAGATGGGAATGGGTGCTACGTGCCGCGAGAGTGCCGAAAAGGGCAGAGTCGATTTGGCCGTATAGATCATTTTTAAAGCCGACAGGGCAGTTCAAACCTGAGGCAAGCTGGCGGTGGGGTTGCGAATTGGAGGTACGGGCGCCAATCAAGCCCCAAGTGAGTAAATCGTCGATGTAATAGGTAACGAGCGGCTCAAGGAGCTCTGTACAGCAGGGGACTCCTAGAGACGCGATTTCTAAGAGGAGCTGCCGGCAAAGTTTGAGTCCCGTTTCGATATCATTCGATCCATTGAGCCCGGGATCGTAAAGAATGCCTTTCCAACCGAGACTGGTGCGGGGTTTTTCAATGAAAAATCGCATGATGAGATAGAAATGGGAAGAAACTTCTTCGGAGAGGCTTTTCAGCCTTTTTGCGTACTCTATGGCAGAGGCAGGGTCATGAATCGAACAGGGGCCCACGAGAACCGCTACGCGTGGGTCTTCCCTGCGCAAGATTTGTTTGGCTATCCTGCGGGAGTCCTTAGGGAAAGGGTGGGAAGGGAAGAGCTGTTTAAGCTCTCCTGGTGAAATCAGAGGCGCCATTTGTGAAAATTATTATCTAGCGGTCCAATTTTTTGCGAGGGACAAAAAGTAAATGAAACAGGTATCATACGCCCACAAACCTATCCGAATAAAATTTTTCGTCAAGTTTTTCGGTTCTTTTGAGCCAGTTTTTCGATCAAAAATTGGCTCAAAAGAACCGAAAAATCGACAGAAACTTTTTATTCGGATAGGTTCACTGAACCGAATACCACGATAAAAGCATGGAATCGCTTGAATTTTGTCTTGCTAGAATCGAAGAATGGGTTTGGGGCGCACCTTTGCTTGTTCTATTAACTGCTGTGGGGCTTTATCTCACTATCGCTCTCCGAGGCATCCAATTTCGCTACCTGATTACTTCTCTTAGGCTCGCCTTTTCCCGGCAAGACGACAAATCGGAAGGGGATATTAGTCAGTTTCAGTCTCTGATGACCGCCCTTGCCGGGATGATTGGGATTGGAAGTATTACAGGTGTTGCGACCGCGATCGCGATCGGGGGGTTAGGCTCGCTCTTTTGGATGTGGGTGGCCTCGCTCATTGGAATGGCGACGAAATATGCCGAGGCAATTTTAGCTGTTAAATACCGGGGCACGGACGAGAAGGGGGAAATGTGCGGCGGTCCCATGTACTATTTGGAAAAGGGTTTCAAATCGAAAGGGTTGGCTGTGGCGTTTGCCCTTCTAGGGGCGGTCACAGCTCTCGGCACAGGAAACATGGTACAGGCTAATTCTATCGCCACAGCTTTGCAAGAATGGCTATTCATCGACCCTTTATGGCTTGGAATAGTCCTCGCAGCGGTGACTGCGATCGCCCTCTTCGGGGGTATTCAGCGCATTGGCAAGATTTCCAGTTGGCTTGTGCCCGTAATGGCTATTTTTTATATCCTCGGCGGTCTTGTCTTGATCTCCCTGAAATTCTCTCTGCTTCCCCACGCTTTTGCCGAAATCTTCCGCCAGGCTTTTTCTTCCCAGGCGGCGTTCGGCGGATTTGCAGGCTCTAGCGTAATGATGGCGATCCAATATGGGGTTTCGCGGAGTGTATTTTCTTCTGAAGCAGGACTTGGCAGCGCGCCTATTGCCTCTGCTGCTGCAAAAACGGATGTTCCAGGCACGCAAGCACTGATTTCCATGAGCGGGGTATTCATCACTTCAATGATCGTCTGTTCGATCACAGGGCTTGCCATTGCGGTCAGCGGTCTAGTGGGGCGCGTTGGTGCCGATGGCCAGGTCTTGAATGGTTCGAGTTTGGCGCTTGCGGTGTTTCAAAATGGGTTGCCAGGCGGGGCTTTTGTGGTCGTGATCTCTCTTGTGTTGTTTGGTTATTCAACCATCTTGGGCTGGGCCTACTACGGGGAGAAGTGCATGGAATATCTCTTTGGAAGTTCAGTCATCCGATGGTATAGGATTCTCTTTGCTCTTGCGCTCATCCCTGGCGCCACATTGAGTCTTCAAACTGTGTGGAGTTTTGCCAACATCATGAATGGGCTTATGGCGGTTCCCAATCTGATCGGTCTTTTCGGCTTGGCCTCTGCCGTTATCGCGGAGACGCGCGAGTTCGAGAGAGCGTTGAAGTTCAAAAAAACTACAAAGTTTTCATTTTCTGAATGATGTCTTCGAGTTGCAGCATCGTCTGATTGAGCGCGGCTTCGAGTTTTTCGACGACTGCGGGGGGGGCTTTCGCTCGGAATTCCTGATTCGCGAGCTTCTCTCTTGTGCCCTCTTGCAACTTCTGTAATTTTTCCCGCTCCTTCTCTAAACGGCTCTTTTCTTTTGCTTTGAAAGAGGCGGGAATCGGGATAGTCAGCTTTAAAGAGCCCCAGAGAGCGCTAGAGCCGAGAAGTTCTGGCGGTTTTTCAGAAAAGACGAGCGTTGCGGTGGGGGTGAGGGCAAGGATGATCGCTTGATGGTCGTTCGCTAATCTCCATTCGGAGCTCTGCGCTGCGCCGGAGAGGTACAAATCGGTTTTTTCTGAGGGAGGGATTTGCATTTCAGTACGGATATTACGCACGAGCCGGATGAGGTCTTGGATTTTCATAAAGACGTGCTCTATCTCTATGTCGATGTCCTTAGGGGAGAGTACTGTGGGATAAGGGGCTACAATGCAAGCAGGTGCTTTAAGAGCGGTAATGAGATCCTGTGTGTAGGGATCGGATGGGAGAGCTATTAATACAGGAAACTGGGCGCGTAGAAGGGAAAACAGCTCTTCGGTAATGAAGGGGGTGATGGGATGGAGAAGCCTCACGGAGGCCAAGAGGAGCATGACGAGGATTTTTTGTTTATTCGTTCTGAGAGAAGGGGTTCCCGATTTTCCGAAGAGGACAGGTTTTGCTGTCTCTAAATAGACTGCGCAAAGATCGTTCCAGAAAAATTCGTAGGCTCTTGTAGCAGATTTGTCGAAGGCGTAGTCAGAGAGAGTTTGGGTAATCTCTTGGATTGTTCGATTGAGGGTGGAGAGGATCCATCGGTCTTCAAGCGTCAAGAGATCTCGATCAATGCCGCATGCCAATTCTTGGGAAGAGAGTCCTTCCAGATTGAGAAATACGAAGCGGGCGCCGTTCCAGATCTTATTGGCGAAGTTCTTGAACTCTTCAAAGCGTCGTTTGTCTAGATCAATCTGCCGCGCCTGGGTGACGCTGGAGCAGAGGGCGATGCGTAGGGCATCCGTTCCATACTCTTCGATAATCTCCAGAGGATCGATGATATTGCCCTTAGTCTTAGACATTTTTTCCCACTTCGACTCCACGTTATTGGGTTGAGGGGCTCCAAGGTCGTATTGGGATTTCTCCGCTCCCATGAGATAGGTCGTAGAGCCATCGGCATTTTTTTTCCAATACGATTTTCCATAGATGAGGCCATGAAGAAATGCCTCTTTAAAAGGCGGGGCATGTTGCACATATTCGCCCATTAGAATCATCCGAGCCACCCAGAAAAAGAGGATATCGTGGGCGGTCACAAGGACCGAGGTGGGGTAGAATTTTTTCAACTCTTCGGTCTTCTCTGGCCAACCGAGGACGCTAAAGGGCCAAAGAGCAGAGGAGAACCAGGTATCGAGGACATCCGAATCCTGCATCCAGCCGGTAGGATCTTTAGCTACTTCGGGAGGCACGCCAATTCCATCGAAGCAGATCGTCTTGCCGTGGCCATACCAGATGGGAATCCGATGCCCCCACCAGAGCTGTCGCGATATGCACCAGTCGCGTAAATTTTCGATCCAGTGAAAATAGGTCTGCTCCCAGTGGGGAGGAATGAGTGTAACCCGTTTCTCTTTCACGGCTGCGATGAGCTCTTTTTTAAAGTGAGACATCCGAACGAACCATTGCTTGGAGAGATAGGGTTGGATGACTGCCTTCGAACGGTAGGAGACGCCTACTCTTAAGAGATGAGGATCGATCCTTTCGAGAAGTCCTCGTTGCGTCAGTTCATGGACAACCGCCATGCGAGCCTCATCAACGCTTAAATGGCTGAAGACTCCATATCCGTCTTGAATTTTCCCATCGGGGGTGAGGACATTGATCATGGGTAAATGGTGGCGCTGCCCCATTTCAAAGTCATTGAAATCATGCGCTGGCGTGATTTTTACGGCGCCGCTGCCGAATGCAGGATCGACGAAAGGATCGGCAATCACGGGGATTAGGCGCTCCGTTAAGGGTAGTTTCACCTGTTTCCCTACATAACCCTGATAACGCGGATCGGTGGGATGGACGGCTACTGCCGTATCTCCAAGCATTGTTTCTGGTCGGGTGGTGGCGACCGTCAAATGCCCAGATCCATCGGCAAGTGGATAGCGGATATGCCATAGGAACGATGGCTTTTCTTCGTGCTCTACTTCATCGTCAGAGAGCGCTGTTTGAGCGACCGGGTCCCAATTGACGAGGTAATCGCCTCGATAAATCAGCCCTTCGTCAAACATTTTTTTAAATACCGTGCGCACCGCGCGGTTATTTGCTTCGTCCATCGTGAAACGGAGTCTAGACCAGTCGCAAGAGCAGCCCAACTTCCGTAGTTGTCCTAAAATCTGCGTTTCGCACTGCTCTTTCCAATGCCATACTTCTTGGAGAAACGTCTCCCGCTCAAAATCCTTACGCTTTTTACCGGTCTTGATATAGAGATTGCGCTCGACTACTGTTTGCGTCGCAATCCCTGCATGGTCTGTGCCAGGAACCCAGAGCGCCTCGAAGCCCTGCATCCTTTTCCAACGAATGAGGATGTCTTGCAGTGTGTCTACGAGGGCATGTCCCATGTGTAAGACACCAGTTACGTTCGGAGGAGGGATAACGATGCAAAAGGGAGGTTTCGCGGAGGTGGGGTCGGCGCGGAAATAGCCTTTAGTTTCCCAAAAAGCGTACCACTTTTCTTCCACTTGGCTGGGATCGTAGGCTGTTGGTAACGAACTCATAGAGAAAAAAGTGTATCAAGGGAGAGATTTATATAAAAGTGCTGTGAGCAGCACACCGTCAACAGGAGCGCCGTCGTGGATGTGTTTTTGCAGAGCCTCTTGGGTTAGAAGAGCCGTCTCAATGAATTCGAAGGGATCTAATTGCTGATCGCTTTTGCGTTCCGCATTTTTCGCGAAGAGATAATGGATTTTTTGATTGCAGATTCCGGGGAAGGGGTAGCAGCTTCCTAGGAGGATAATCTCATCGGAAGAGTATCCAGTCTCTTCAAAAAACTCCCGTTTGCCGCCCGTCAAGGGGTCTTCTCCTGGCTCTAAGCGCCCCCCTGGACATCCAAGCAGGATCTCCCCTGTGGCATGTCGGTACTCGCGGTTCAACACCCACAGTCCCTCTCTTGTTTGTGCGATGATAGCTACCGCATCGCCGCAGATGACTGACGTAAAGGAGCCTTTGTAGCCATCGGCGCGCTCTAAGATGTCTTCCCGTAAAGAAAAAAAGCCATCGTGAATGATTCGCGATGAACGGACATTGGGGATTTTTTTCATTTTTTACCTACGGCTTTATAGAAGAGATCGAGCTGTCTATAAAGCTCTTTTTTTTCCCACCAAAAGGCCTTTTCGATCCAGCCCTTCTTGTCGTGAATTCTCCCTGAAAGGAAATAACCGGGCAGGGCGGGGGTTTGCGGATAGGGGGTATCCAGCAGAGCGCTGAAATGGGCGGAGGAGGACTTGGGACTTTCTTTGAGATAGAGCCAAGTACCATAGGGGCAGTGGAGCGGTGATGTCTCTGAAAGAGCGGTCGAAGGGTATTTACGAAAAATCGCTTCCGCAGCAGTCAATTTCTTTTGGAGAAGAAGACTCCATGTCTCTAGCGCATCGAAAGAGATTCTCTCTGACTTGAGGAGTTTCCGTTTTTTTAGGGCAGCGCACACGGCGTCGAGAGAGCTGAACTGCCGTTTTTTGAGAGCGTTCCGCATTTTGTAATGGAGGACGCGGCAGTCCCCTTTTATCAAAGGGTCTGGCAGGGGAGACGAGTCGAGGGGGAGGAGTGCATTTTTGACAGAAGCGAGGCGAGCGAAGGGCAGTGAGAGGAACTCTTTTGCCTCTTCATGCGCATCGAGTTCGATCAGCGCAAACACGGCATTTCCTAGAAGCACTTCAGGAACAGGACTCTTTTTGAGCAGAGTCGATGCAATTTCGACGAGGATCGGGATTTTAGCAAGCCAAAAAGCGAGTTGAATAGCCATTGAGGGGAGCGTATTTTTCGACTCTTCGATGAAAAGAAGCTGTTCCCAGTTTTTCTGAAGGCTCTCAATGAGATCGCGTGTATCGGGATTGTCTAAAAGATCAGGAATGTGATGGATGGCAAGAAGGATGATCCGATAAGCGGCTTCTCGGTTATTCAAAGAGCTCTCATGCATCCTGTAGATAATATGTTCTTTTAAAATGGGCAAAAGGGAGTGTTTAGGGAATTTTCTCAAAGCAAGTTCGAGGCACTTCGCCTCTTCTTCCGCATCGCCTAGCGATTCATAAACGAGTGATTTTCCCAAATATTCCAGGGGAGCTCCCGAAGTACGGTAGAGTTTTTCGAACTCCTTCAGAGCCAGATGAGAAAAACGCTCCTCTTTTTCCGCTTTCCCCTTTTCCAACAAAGTAAGTCCCGCCCGAAACAGCGCCTCACGCCCCTCGACCCTACCTGGAAACGACTGGCCGATTCTTCGGTATTCTTTTAACGCCAGGTCATAGAGCTTATGGCTTAAAAAAGCGTTTGGTACAGCAAGACACCCCACCATCACATTTTGGCTGCCGTCATAAAATCTCCAATTCTTCAAGAGGAAGTCTGCGTCTTTGTGGAGCAGTCCTACGTGAGTGCCAGCAAGAGGGAGATGGCTCGCGAAATTGAGCTTGAGCTGGTCGTCCAGGTAGAATTTCAGATGATCTTCGATCTTTTCAAGCCGAATGCGATGCCACGATTTCGGCTGAAGGTAGACCCCTTTTACCTCAATCACCTGCACATTATTGCGAAACAGTCTGCAGGAAGGATCTTTCGCGGAGCCGAGCCACAGACAATACCCCTCTTCAAGGCTCTTTCTCTCGTGAGCTTCGGGTACGCTGAAGAGGATGCCGAGACCTTGCCCATTCGTGCCCATTTGCACGTCGGCTTCAATTTTAATATTTTCTGGGAAAGATCTACGCGAAATCATCAGAGCTGCCCACTCGGTTACATCGAGAGAGCGGGTGATTGCAATATGTTTTGCCAGAAGGATGTTTTCTTGGAACTGCCAATCCTCTTTACGCTTTAAATCGAGATGCCCCAAAAAAATCCATTCAGGACGCCCCTCAATGTAATTTTTCACTTCCGCAATGAGCGCCTCAACGCTTGTGTAGCGGCTAGAGACCTCGCGTGCCAAACACTTTTTGCAGATGCCGGCGAGTTGATGAGGGATATCCCTATAGGGAGCCATTTCTACCGGATCGATCAACTCTTCTGAATGAACCTGCTTTCGGAATGTGGAAAGTGTTTTCCTCTGAAAGGGGAGTTGTAGAGTTAAAAGTTGGTAGAGGATGACGCCAAGAGCGTAGATGTCTGTTTGCACAGAGCAGGAGTTGCCTGTTAGCCGTTCAGGGGGCATATAGGCCAGAGTGCCTGCGATTTTACCAGGTCTAGTGAGATTTTCTTCTCCTCTTTGTTTTACAGGAGGAGAGGACTCATCTTCCAGGCGATCGATATAGTCTGCGATTCCCCAATCGAGAATCATCACCTCGCCATACTTGCCTACGATGATATTTTCAGGTTTTAGGTCCCTATGGATAATCCCCTTGGAATGCGTGTAGGCGACCGCTTCGCAGACTTGCAAATAGATACGGGCCAGCGAGGGGATCGATTTGCCTACTGGATGCATCGACTCCCCCCGTTTTTCTTGTTCGCGGGACTGCTTGAGAATCTGCCGCAGCGTCTCTCCCTCGACAAAAGGCATCGTGTAGTAGATATCCGGGGGAGTCATTTGAATTGAAAGGATGGGGACGATAGATGGATGCGTCAAAGCGCTAGCCACTTGCGCCTCGCGTAGAAAGCGATTTTGAATCGTCTTATTGCTCTTCAGATCAGCGCGAATCCTCTTTAGAGCAACGCTCCTGCCGCAAGAGGGATCTTTGGCAAGAAAGACTTCGCCCATCCCCCCCCGGCCAAGACTTTGCAGCACGGAATAAGGACCGATCGCATCTGGGAACTCAGGCGTTTGCTTATCCATATGAAGAAAGTTCATCCCATAATAGATCAATAGTCGCAAGTAGAATCTTGTGTCAAAAAATTCCTCCCCTACAGTACACTATCCAATCTATGGGTCAAGTCATTCTTACAGGGGATCGCCCTACAGGTAAATTACATCTCGGCCACTACGTGGGTTCGCTTGCCTCTCGGGTTCGCCTGCAGGATCAGCACAGGCAGTTCGTTCTAATCGCAGACAGCCAGGCTCTGACCGATCACGCCCATGAACCGTGTAAAGTGCGGGAAAATATCCTGGAAGTGGCCTTCGACTACCTAGCCGTTGGGGTCGATCCCCGTAAGACGACGATCTGCATCCAGTCGCTCATTCCCGCTCTTCCCGAATTGACGATGTACTATCTCAATCTCGTCACTTGGAATCGCCTGAAGCACAACCCCACCGTAAAATCAGAAATTCAACAAAAAGGGTACGGCGAAGAGGTCCCTGCTGGATTCATGATTTATCCGATTTCACAGGCGGCAGACATTACCGCTTTTAAGGCGACTCTCGTGCCTGTAGGGGATGACCAAATCCCGATGATTGAACAGACGGTGGAGGTTGTTCGTAAATTTAACCGTCTCTACAATACCTCAGTGCTTTTGGAGCCCGAGGCGGTACTCTCCGCGCAAGCCCGCCTGCCCGGACTCGACGGACGGGCTAAGATGAGCAAAAGTCTCGGCAACGCCATCTACCTTTCCGATGATGCCGATACGCTCGCCAAGAAAATCAAGGGTATGTATACCGACCCTGGGCATTTGCGTGTAGAAGATCCCGGCAAAGTGGAAGGCAATCCCGTCTTCACCTATCTCGACGTCTTTGCGACGGATAAGGAGAAAGTGCGCAGTTTAAAGGATCGTTATGCACGCGGGGGATTAGGCGATTCTACTGTTAAAAAGTATCTCCTCGAGGTGTTGGAAGAGTTTCTCTCTCCTATTCGTCAACGGCGGCAAGAAATTGCCCAAGATCCTAAGGCTGTCATGCAAATTTTACACGAAGGGACTAGAGTTGCGATCGAAGTGGCTCATAAGACGCTTGTAGAAGTGAGACAAGCGATGGGGATCAATTATTTTACCTGATCAGTGCAGCGGATCGTTTTGTCATGGGTTCACCTGATGGATGCCTCATCTCCCTCGATGGAAATTTGAAGCCATAGGTCGCGGGGGCTGACAGTGACCTTTTCCTCGTGGGTAGCCTGGCGCGGCCAGGCGAATTTGTCTTTCTGCACTACCCAGAGTAACGAATACTCCCCTGGAGGAAGCTGGAAGCTAGAAGAGCCCCGATTGCCGTAGATATCCCTTGGCTTTAACGGCACCACTTGCCCATTGAATGTAACGCTCTTGATTGCTACCCCTGCTGATTGAGCGCTATCGCGCACCAACACCTCGATGCGTACTAATTGCGGATTACCAGGCACCGGCTGATTCGGCCCCTGATACGTGTATTGCGCCCATAACCCTAAAAAGGGAAGGAAGGCGAGAAAACAGAAAATGGCATAAACAGAGCAGTTCCATCGCATATATACCCGTTCCACCTCAAAGGTACCCAAAGCAAATCGATTCAAATCCCCTCAAATCGAATAAAACAGCGCGGTTAATATTAAGTCAATATTGACCGCGCTTTTTTATTCGATTTTAGAGAGATTTCAATCGTCTCTTGCGTCCATAAGCCAAGGGTGGTATTGTCCTCGCTTTCAATGATTATCATGGAGGCTTTATGGCATCTTCTGTTTCTGTAAGTAGTGGCTTTCCAACTGTTACTGAGGAGTGCGATCTCTTGATCACCAATGGTCAGCAATACGTCCAACAAGTGACGGAAAAGGTTAAGCAACTCGGGCAGGTAACCTTCGCGGTTAAGGCCGCAATTCATGCCTTGCAGAGCTTGGCAGTGCATAAAGAGGAGGTAGAGAAAAAACTCAAATCATTCTCTTCAGGCAACATAAACGAGGCTACTGTGATCATCGAAACTTCTGGATCACGGCCTCTAGAACGGGTGACAGATGAGACGCAATCTTGCGTAAATCTTGCACGTCACATAGCCCTCATTCAGGACGCCTATAACACGCATTATGATCAGTTTGTTCAAGGAATGAGTATAATTAAACAATTGATTGCCTCGTATGAGGATCCGTCCGTGCCTAAGCTGCCGCTTCCAAAATTTACTCAAGAGTTATCCTCTAAAGTGGGTCCGGTAGTTCTGGTAACTCCTTGTAGGAATAGTCAAACAAAGTAGCAAAAATTCTTTGCCGAACGTGATGCAATAAAACATGCACATCAGCGCAAATCCGATGATTACGCCTCTGGTTAATATCATGGAGGCTTTATGGCGTCTCTCTGTAAGAAAAAGTATGAGAGAGGCGTTGAGCTAATGAATCGTTTTGTTACACAGTATGATGCGCCTTTAGAGGTTGAAAGGAGTTATTTTGAGGATTGATGGCATCTATTTCGTTGGATAGCATAACCGCCAAAATACATACCGAGTTTGTGCAGAGCGTTCTTGAACAGACAGAGGCAGCTCTCAAGAGGTTTGAAAACATTACAGAGAAGATTTCTGCGGTTGACCTCTCCGCAAACTCCTTCACAGAGGCTCCGCAATATCAACACTTGTGCGCTCAGTATAAAAGCGCGGAGTATGCAGTGCAAACGAATTTTTCTAACCTGGATGAGTGTGGGCGGACAATAGATCAGGACATTAGTGAATCCAATGTAGAGGAATTGCAGCGGGCAACCCAATTAGTCTCTGAGTCGTCTCTTGACAAAGAGACGGCCGGGGTTTCGAAATGCGTGATTCTTCTCCGCAGTAGCATAGCGATTAGCGAGAAGCGTCCACAGTATCTAGAGCGCTGTAACAGATGCGGTGAGATCTCAAGGAAATTTTTTCAGTGGCTTGATCAATCTCAACAAGAGGAGTCTCTTCCCACATTCACCAACCGTTTACTCCCATCTAAGACGACAGTGACGAGACCTGTTCCTGTTAAGAGAGCCGCTCCGGATCCGAACGTGATTCAATAATCGGTTTAGCAACAAATTTTTGGCCTTCACTCGCGCCTTGCCTACCGGTAATGGTCGCTCGCTCCAGGCACAAAAATTTGTGCTGCTTAAACTGAGGAGAGTTGAGCTGCAGAAATTGGCGGATGAATTGGGTTTGAAAATCCATGTCCGGCACTTTCCTCCAGGAACCAGCGAGTGGAATAATACCATTTATCAAAAATAACGTTGCATTTGAGCGCGTGAAAGCGCCTAGATCTAACGATCAGGAGTGGCGTTGTGTTGATCTAATACTGCGCCACTTACGATCGTCGAATCTGGGCAGCTTTGACGCAGCTGAAATACAAAACAAAAGTAGCATGGATTTGGTCGTCGATAGCCCCTTTGAGGTAACACCGGCCGAGTTTTCCGTCCTGCTTCATGTGGCCGATCCAGGGCTCGATTGCCTGCCGCCTACGGAGAGCTCGTTTGAGGTGTTTTGACAACCCTTTTGTGTAACTGACTCGCACTTCAGCATCTTCCACTTCGTGCCCTCTAAAACCCCTGTCCACTACAATGCGTTTGACTGCTGTTCGTCCGTTGATTTGAGAAATAGACGTAACCTCCTGCAAAATCGAGAAAGACGAGGTGATCTTGAAAAAACTCCATCCCTAATATAGCGCCGATTCGAATAGGAATTTTGATGGGAAATCGATGAAAAACTACGGAACCGAAATCCTTGTTGCCGATTTTAAAAGAAGGATATGTCAAAGCATTCTCAGGTTCCCATATAACTTGCTCGATCGATTTGCCATCGTCCAATTCCGTGTTTAATATGTTGCATGTAGTACCTGTGTCGAGCATGCATCGCAGAGCTCCTTCGGTCGTTTGTGCCTCAAATTCTACTAAACCTCGTTCCAAGAGAAGAGGGGCTTTTGTAAAACTTTTGACCAAATATCCCTGTTTATGAAGAGTGTTCAAACTATCACAGAATGCGACCTTGGAGTTTTTTATATCCAAGAGTAGATTGGAATTATAAAAAAGTTCCCATCCAACTCTCCCCAGTTTTTTAGGAGAAGGTTTCCCTTTTTTGACGATCACAGAATCTCTATGAAATTCATCGCTACTTTCTTGCAAAATTGGTTGCTTAAAGGACATTGTACCAATAGTGATTTTTGGAATTCGATAAAGACTAGTCTGATATTCTTTTCCCCTAAATCCGTACATTAGCTTAGTGCGAATGAACGTTTTAGATGGAATACGTTCAACAAGCGCGCTTGCAATACTCAGATCTCCTTCTAACCCCAAGTCAATCCCCAAAGAGAAAACTTCATTGCCTACTTGAACATCTAAATAGGGGGCACCAATGGAAGCGCATTGAGTAATGGGCACAGAAACAAAGAAAGATGCGTCATTGACTTGAGGGGGTTGATTTACTTGATTCTTGCTTTGCTTGGGAATCAAAAAACAAGAGGAAGCTGAGATTGCCAAAAGACAAACCGAAAAAATAATCCATGTATCTCTCATCCTCCCCCCGTAAGACATGATTTAACGCGTATATTTCAAAGAGGGGGCAGATTGAATTCCCCCGATTTTATGTGCTAGCCTTTCAGAAATCGTTAGTCTCTTTCATGTCCCATCGAAACACTCACGCTTCCTGTTCCATCGGTATTTTGCTTTGCCTCTATTTCAACGCGATCACCACGACTGTTATGGATTTCCCCTTTTCCATGAGCGCTTGCCTGTACCCCATCTTTACCTCCCCACTCGATTTCGACTTCACATGAACCACTTCCTCCACTCATGAAGGAGATTTCTTTGCGTTCTGTTCGCGCCACTCTTTGTACTTTAGCCTCAGTCTCTGCAAGATTAGAGTATGCCACAGCTTGTCGTTTGAAAGAACAAGCGCAGCTTGCTTGAGAAAAAATTGCCTCATGATAGGAAGCTTTGACAAGTGACAGAGACTCAGAAAAGGGGAGTCCAAAGTTTTCGTCGAATTCGCCGAGAGATTCTATAGACATAACGCACTCCTGAATTTAGAAAGAAAACATTCTAAATATTTTATCTCCCAGGTCAAGCGTTTTTTATTTTAAAAATAACTTGATATTTCGATTGATCCATTCTATTGTGCTTCCACTTGAGTATTTCGTTTTCTCGACACCGGCATTTACTCTGTTATTTAGGAAATGCCTTTTCACTTTCTATTTCTCCTGAGAATGCGAAATGAGTCCGTGGAGTGCCCTCTCTTGACAACACATCGCATTCGCTAACAACACGATGATAAGCTACTTAGAGGCTTTCAATCTATTGTGGTGTTTTGGGGTTTGTTGCTTGTTTTAGGTCTTTGGTGGTCATCCAGTGGATATCCGAGAAATAGACGTAACCTCCTGCAAAATCGAGGAAAATAAGGTGGTCTTGAAAAAACTCCATCCCTAATATGGCATCAATTCGTAAAGGCATCTTGATAGGGACTCGGTGAAATGATACGGGAGCAAAATTCGTCTCGCCAATTTTGAAGGATGAGTATTCCAAAACATTCTCAGGTTCCCAGATAGCCTGTGCAATTGGTTTTTCACCATTGATTCCTCTATTGAGCATGTTGAACGTAGCTCCTGTGTCTAACATGCATCGTAAAGTGCCCTCATTTGTCTGTGCTTCAAATTCCACTAGACCACGTTCTATGAGGAGAGGCGCTTGTGTAAATGTTTCAACTAAATAACCCTGCTTTTTAAGAGTGTCTAAGCCGTCGCAGAATGCGATCGTAGAGTTTTTTATGTCTACGAGCAAATTGACATTATAAAACAGTTCCCATCCAAGCCTTCCTGGTTCTCTTGCGGAAGGCTTGCTGCCATCTTTAACAAATACAGAGTCTTCAATAAATTCTTCACTGTTCTTCTGTAATTTAGGTTGGATAAAGGTCATTGCGCCAATTTTGATTTCTGGAATGCGGTATATGTTAGTTGGATACTCTTTCCCTCTAATTCCATACATATTCTTAGTGAGAAGAAACGTTTTTGATGAGACTTGATCAATATAGTGACCTGTAAGCGTTAAATCTCCCCTGAAGCCTAAATCGAGTTCCATCGAAATAACTTTCCCTTCTATGTCAACGTCAAGGCAAGGAGACTGAATAGAAGAAAGTTTGGTTAAAGGGACAGGAACATAAAAAACCGACTTGTCAGATTGGCTTGTCTGTGTTGTTGGGAGAACTTTTTGCTTGGGAAGAAAATAACAAGAGACGGTCGAAAAAACTAAAAGACAGACCGAAATAAGAAAGCGCCAATGCAACATCTTCTTACCTTTTACTATGAATAAAAAACGAATCAGGAAGTACATAAGCATCCTCTTCCTGATAGCGTATGATTGATAATCTCGACTTTGCAACTTTTTAGCCTGCTGGCCTCGGCATATTTGCTCTCGGAGGCGTTTATTTAAACGGGAAGGGATTAGAAACCCCTTCCCATTTAAATAAATCGACTAGTTTGGCCTATGGCCAAACGTCCGAGAGCAAATAGGATAGGCGAGCAGGCTAAAAAGTTGCAAAGTCGAGATAATGACTTAAGATTTGGATCTCTCTTTGTGTCCCCCAGAAACGGTTGCGCTTCCCTTACCGTCGCTATCTTGTCTCACTTCTCCTTTTGCGTAGTTGCCATTGTCGTCGTGTACTTCGCCTTTCCCATATCCGCTTATTTCCACCCCTTTTTCGCCTCCCCAAGAGACGGTTCCTCCCGCTTCAACACTTCCCTCAACTCCCATGGGAGCGACTTCTTTCTTTCTGCCTACAGACCTTTGTACTTTAGCCTCAATTCCTGCAAGATTTGAACATACAATAGCCTCTTTTTTGAAAGGGCGAGAGCAGCTTTCTTGAGAAAAAATTGTTTCATGATAATCTGTTTTGGCAGATGGCATGGACTCAGAAAAGGGAAGTCCAAAGTTTTCGTCGAATTCGCCGAGAGATTCTATAGACATAACGCACTCCTGAATTTAGAAAGAAAACATTCTAAATATTTTATCTCCCTGGTCAAGCGTTTTTTATTTTAAAAATAACTTGACACTCCGATTGATCTCTTCTATACCCGTTCCACCTCAAAGGCACCCAAGAAAATCGAATTGAAATCTCTCTAAGACGAGTCGCAAATCAACTGGAAAAAGCAGTGCCTCGAGTGGAAGGAACGCTACTTCGAGCTGCTTAAAAAAGTCGAAGCTTTAGAAGCTGAGATCAAACGATTGAAAGAGCAACTCCAAAAACAGTTCCAAGCCTCCCTCTCAAGATCCATTCCATCTAAAGAGAACTTCCAAATCATCGGGTCGGAAGCAAGGAGGTCAACCAGGCTACCCCGGTCACAATAGAGTTTCCGTACCGCCCGACCAAGTAGCAAAAACGGTCGATTTATTCCCTTTGTGCTGTCCGAACTGTGCCAGCACAGATCTTGATCCAGAAGCTATTTCAATCGAATGTCGACAAGTGGCATAGTATTAAGTTAATACAATGCCACTTGCGATCGCCGATTTTCGGCGCTTTGACACGTTCAAATATGAAGTTATTTGTTGCGTTTGGTATTACCCACCTACCCCCGTGAACGCGTACCGTTTTCTTATTCCTCGGCTTTGAGTTGCAAAAAAGTTGCAATGGAGGACAATATCTGGCAATATATGACCAGATCTTACGACAGAGTGATCGGCCTTATTAGGCTGATTCTCTTATTGTTAGATATCGCAAGGTGGGGTAGCGTGTTGAGTATGGAGGCCTTCGTAATGCGAAGGTCGTCAGTTTGATTCTACGCAGCCTTTATGCTAGAAATTATCTCAAGAATTTTTGTTATGGACCACTGGCTTGGGCACATGCCCCAACCAAAAGTCGCGCTTTGCCGTTTTGATCTCGCTAAGCAGCTTTGCAAACGCTAGCCGATAGTTTTGATCGTTTTTTTCACGAAGCTCTGGATATCTTGTGAAGAATTGTGTTAGGTGTGCAGGAAGAGCCGTCATGCTGACGTTTGAGCCATAATACTCATCGCAATCATTTGCCACATCGCGTAAAACGGCCCAACTCGCCTCTTCAGGCTTCACAAGCTCAGGGTGTTCCTCCTTTTGAACCGTGCGCCAAAGCTCGGAACGTGCGAACAATTCCTGAACGCTCCACGATTCCAGCTCTTTGAGGGTATTAGAAAAAATCGCCTCCCTCTGGTTAGAATCCTCTGGCAGTCCTGCGTCCAGCGCAGCTGTGAAATACATGTCCTTCACCCATATTGCCTCTGTGAAAAACTGTTGGAGTGCAATAATAAATTGCAGCAGCGTTTGTACAGCCTCTCTTGGATTTTTCTGGGCAGCATATTCGGACGCCAGCTCTTTCACAGCATCATATTTGGCAGCTGCTATCGCAGCTTGCTCCTTATTCGAAGAGTCCGCATACAAAAGATAGAGCGCCTGCATATCGCAAAAGAAAAGCTGGACGCGGTCGGCACACGTCGTTATAGCCTCTTCAGCGGTACTCAGAAACCCCCTACGAAACAACTTATTTTTCAAAGAGAGTTGTAGCATGTTTTCAATGCGCTCGGCGATCATTTTGAGCGATGATTCTTTGCGGGAATCGGCGGTTGTTTCCATCAAAGCAAGAAATTCCGCAAGTACGCTCTGTTCCCGGTCACTTAGATCCAGAAAACCTGTGAAATTGGCATTTCTTTCCTGCCAAAACTGCGAATAGTCCTTCCGAGGGTAAAAACGTTCCAAGTGGGACGCCCACTGTTTCAGCTGCTGCCCCAGGGCTGCCTTTGGATCGGCAGGCAACGACATCCGCAGGGGGACTAATGCGTTCAGGTCATCAATCCTCACCTCAGAGGCTCTGTCATGCAAGAAATAACTCGCAACTTCTAGAGGAATTGGATTCCTGGAGATCTGCAGACTCCGCAATTTTGGCAACCGAGCCATCCCACGTGGCAAATTCTTAAGAAGATTGCTGTGCAGATCCAAAGAGTGTAATTCTTTTAATTTTTCGATGTCCTCTGGCAGAGAAGTTAACAAATTGTCAGAAAAGTCAAGTTTTTCCAATAAGGGGAGCGAGCAAATAGAATGAGGAACCTGCTGAAAGGTATTGTTCTGTAAGGACAGTTCTCGGAGGCACTGCAACTGTGAGAACCGGTCGGGCAGGGTGCTGAGGCGGTTACTGCTAAGATCTATAATCTCTAGCATCGGAGGCCATGGAACTTGATTGTCCTGCATCCAGAACATAGTATGGCTGGCTTTTAGTGTTCGAAGTTTGGGGAAGCGCTCCAACGCAAGAGGTTCCGTAAAGCTGTTGCGAGAAATATCGAGATGCAGAAGCTCAGGTATTTTGAGTGTATCCGGCAGATGCTGCAGGCTATTACCAGATAAATTCAGCGTCTCTACCCGTTCAAAAATGGGGTTGAGGAACAGGGGTAGAGGGTCGAAGAAGAACGTCAATCCCATACCGCTCCAATCGATACTGCGAATGATCTGGCCCTGTTGATGCTTTTGACGCATTACTTTGCGAATCCACTGGTCCAGAGCATCCAGCGTGTCAATATTTCCAGGCATCCGGTCAAACTCAGGGATTTTTGCGAGTAATCCTGCCATGTCACCAATCACTTTCTTTATTCTTGTCTCAGAATAAGCAGGATCGAAGAGGAAAGGCTGGGGTACGGAATTCTTCTCCGGCAAGCGGGAAGGATCGGAAGGCAGCACAGAGTCCGCCACGGATGCCGTCCGTCTTTCGGTCGACTGGGGCTCTGCGGGCGCTTGAGCAAACTGGTGCAAGTGGGGATTGATGATGCGCAAAGGGAGTCTCTCTTGCCTCTCTTCCAGAGAGATCTGAAATGTGCGCACAAGATTCCACATCTTCTGTATCCTACTTCGCAGGCCCATTCTGAGATCGTCTCGATTGCATTCTCGAGCCTCATTCTCAAATTGTTCCAAAGCTGCCACACGCGCAGCTGCTTGAGAGTTATCCGAAGAGCTAGAGGAGCTTATCAATATCCGCGACGCTGACGCCATATTCACCTCAATTGGCCTTTATTAGGGGCTGTTAAATAATAAAGCAAGAGACAATAGAACCTTAGAAAAAACGCAAAAATTTGAGAATCTGAATCTCTTTTTCATGGCGCACTGCTGCAGCTCTACTTGTATCTGTTGAGCCGCCTCCGTCTGTCTCTCCTCCACAGAAGATGCGCGACGCCTCGGCGTTCCTGTTGTAGGGATCGTGCTAGGGTCAACAAGCTTAGATCGCGTATCTGGCGCCGCTGAGTCAGGCTTTTCTGGCGCGACCTGCACAACAGAATGCCTATTGAGTTGCTTCCTCCCCTGCACAACGACGCCGGTGTCGGTGCGTCCTCAGACCACGCTACGCGCGACACCGGAGGTTCTGAGAGCTTACGTCCTAATGGAGCAGGTTGTGCCGGCGGCGCTACATTGAGCTGTTGAAATCCGGCGTTCATATCCCTCCTTATCAAAAACGGAAGAAGAGTATATCAAGTAAAAAATTTATTCGGATAGGTTCATAAGGGGTTTCTCACCCGTAGCTATTTACGCAACAACGCAAGTCAACACACATGCAACATAATGCGTTTCGCACTCACCTTGCTTAACCCACCCAATTTAAATCGAAAATCGGCCAAAATAATCCAGAAAATCGATGAACCCTTACTTTGTAGACATCCTCTTATCAGACAGCCGAAAAAAGGGGATGTCAAGACAGAAATTTCTGGGTTATTGAAGTGGATGCAGTATATGATACGGATAGACGCATCTAATCAATAGGGGGAGTAATGACTGCCAAGAATGTCGCTCAAAAGCTCATAGAAAGTCATCTGATCTCAGGTACGATGAGCCCGGGAGAAGAGATCGGTCTGAAGATCGATCAGACGCTAACGCAGGACGCTACCGGCACGATGGTGATGCTCGAATTGGATGCGATGGGCGTCAAGAAAGTCAAGACGGAAGTATCTGCCCAATACGTCGATCATAATCTCGTACAAAACGATTTCAAAAACGCAGATGACCACATCTTTTTGCAAACGTCAGCTGCAAAGTACGGAATTTGGTTTAGTCCTCCAGGCGGAGGCGTCAGCCACCCAGTGCACATGGAGCGCTTTGGCTCTCCTGGAAAATCTTTACTAGGATCAGATAGCCATACGTGCGCCGCAGGCTCCATGGGGATGCTTGCAATCGGCTCCGGAGGGCTAGAAGTTGCCCTCGCAGCAATCGGGCGGCCTTTTTATGTTAAAATGCCGAAGATTTTGGGGGTAAAACTCACAGGAAAAATGCCTCGCTGGGTGAGCGCAAAAGATATTATCCTTGAGATGCTGCGGCGTCATAATGTCGATGGGGGGGTTGGGAAGATCATCGAATATTATGGGCCTGGAGTCAAAACGCTTACGGCGATGGATCGCCATGTAATTGCGAATATGGGCGCAGAACTAGGCGCCACCACTTCGGTATTTCCCTCCGATCATCAAACGCTTGCCTTTTTGAAGCAGCAGAAAAGAGGAAAGGATTGGCGCGAACTCGTTGCCGATCCCAAGGCGTCTTATGATCTGCATGATACGATTGATTTGGATCGGTTGGTGCCTCTGATCGCTTGTCCAAGCAGTCCTGGAAATGTAGTTCCCGTCAAAGAAGTGGCGGGGAAAGAGGTGTTTCAGGTGATGATCGGCTCTTCTGCAAACCCAGGACTCAGGGATTTTGTCGTTCCCGCTCTTGTATTGAAAAAAAGAAAAATCCATCCGCGCGTTTCTCTTGACATCAACCCATCGTCTCGGCAAATCCTCGAAAATCTCACAGAATCTGGGCATCTGTTGCTCCTTGTGCAAGCAGGGGCCAGAATTCACCAAGCAGGATGCAATGGTTGCATCGGTATGGGGCAAGCGCCCGCTACTGAGAAGGTCTCATTGCGCACTGTGCCTCGGAATTTTCCTGGTCGTTCAGGCACGAAAGAGGACATGGTCTATCTCTGCAGCCCAGAGACTGCAATAGCCTCCGCGCTTACTGGAGTCATCACCGACCCCAGAGATTTAGAAAAGAAATTGCGCATCTCCTATCCAAGGTATAAAGATCCGAAAAAAATCATCCTCAATATGGAAATGGTCTATCCGCCTCCTAAAGACGGCTCTTCGGTGAAGGTGATCCGAGGTCCCAATATCCAGCCGCTTCCCAAATTCGATCCTCTTGCAGACAAGTTGCAAGGGCCTGTACTGCTCAAACTCGAGAATAATATTTCTACTGATGAGATCTCTCCTGCAGGTTCTAAAGTTCTTCCCTTTCGGAGCAATATCCCGGAGATCAGTAAATTCACCTTTTCACAGGTTGATGAAAGTTTTTATAAACGAGCGATGCACTACCAGAAAAGCGGCTCTTTTATCGTAGCGGGCTCCAATTATGGCCAAGGTTCGAGCAGAGAACATGCGGCGCTCGCTCCCAGTTTCTTAGGAATTCGGTCCGTTTTTGCGAAAAGTTATGCCCGGATTCATAGGAGCAACTTGATCAATTTCGGAATCCTCCCACTCATCTTTGCGAATGAGGCTGATTGGAAAAAGATTGATCAGGAAGATGTTCTAATTCTCGAGGGAATTCATGAAACAATCAGGAAAGGCGCTGATTTTACCGTCCTCAATCAAACAAAGAATCAGAAATTTGTCATGAAATGTCCCTTAACTCCCCACGAAAGAAGCGTGTTATTGGAAGGGGGGCTTATTAATTACATGGTGAAAAATCATATAGCATGAACCTACTGCACGAATTTATTCCCAAATCCTATCACTTCCTTCGCTCCACCTACACATGGGATTTTTTTAAAAAAGATCTTGTGGCAGGAATCACCGTGGGAATCATTTCATTGCCTCTTGCGATGGCCTTTGCCATCGCATCGGGAGTGACGCCCGATCGGGGGCTGTTCACCGCCATCGTTGCCGGATTTTTGATTTCCGCTCTTGGGGGCAGCCGTGTACAGATCGGAGGCCCAACAGGCGCCTTCGTTGTGATTGTATACGGAGTGGTGCAGAGGACTGGATATGAGGGGCTTGCCGTCTCGACTCTTGTCGCTGCGGCGATCCTCGTTTTCTTGGGGCTTTTACGCCTAGGTTCTTGGATCAGATATGTACCGTATCCCTTGACGACGGGTTTTACGACCGGGCTTGCCCTGATTATTTTTTCCTCGCAGGTCAAAGATTTTTTCGGCTTACAGATAAAGACTCTCCCTGTCCATTTTATCGAGAAGTGGCATGCGTATTTCAATGCGTTTCCTACACTCCATCCTTTAACGATGCTCTTTGGCGTATCTACACTGGCCTTCATTTTGGTCGTACGTAGATTTGCGCCCAAATTACCTTGGGGCATTGCTGCAATTGCCTTCTCAACGCTTGTGTGCTGGATTTTCCAAATCCCTGTAGAAACGATCCAATCGAAGTTTGGGCAAATTCCCAGTAAGTTGCCTATGCCTCAGCTTCCCTCACTTGTGGTTGTGAGCGGGAATTGGTACGAAATCATCATGAATGGCGTGGCTATCGCTTTTCTTGGCGCTATTGAATCTCTCCTCTGCTGCGTCATCGCTGACGGAATGATGGGAGGACGGCATAGATCTAATTGCGAACTCATTGGGCAGGGGATTGCCAATTGCGCCTCAATCCTGTTTGGCGGTATTCCAGCGACAGGAGCGATTGCACGGACGGCTGCGAATATCAAAATGGGCGCGCAAACCCCGATGGCTGGAATGATTCATGCGGCAACTCTTCTGGGTATCATCCTCTTTCTTGCTCCCATCGTCAGCCAAATTCCGCTCGCTTCATTGGCGGCCGTCTTGATGGTGATCGCTTGGAATATGAGCGAAATACACCACTTTCTCCATCTTCTCAAAGCACCTATTGGAGATGTCCTCATCCTCCTTACAGCGTTCCTGCTTACTGTCTTTGTCGATATTACGCTTGCCATTACATTAGGCATGACTCTTGCAGCTTTTGTATTTATGCAGAGGATGGGAAATTATTCAAAAGCGGTGAAGAGCGAGGAAGCGCTTTCTAAAAAGGAGATCCTCGAAGGGGTTGAGGTCTATGAAATTCAGGGGCCGTTTTTTTTCGGCGCAGCAGGGCTGCTCAAAGACGTTTCAGCGAGCTTCCCTATCCCTCCGAGAGTATTTATTTTGCGGATGCACCACGTTTCCGTAATCGATGCGACCGGTATGCATGCTCTACGGGAGTTTCATCAAATGTGCCAAAAGGGGGGCACGCTACTGCTCCTCTCTGGTGTTCATGCACAATCCCATGAGCATCTCAAAGCATTCGGTCTTGTCAACTTAATCGGTGAGAGCAAGATCTTCGCTCATATCGATGAGGCGATAACCTATACCCGTTCCACCTCAAAGGCACCCAAGAAAATCGAATTGAAATCTCTCTAAAATGGAATAAAAAAAGTCGAGGTCAATATTGACTTAATATTAACCTCGCTTTTTTATTCGATTTGAGAGGATTTGAATCGATCGGTATATAATCCACGCTTTCTACCGTGCGATAGCAGGTTCTCTGCCTTCCACAGTCTCCAGTAAAGCAGCGAAGACATCGCTTTGAGATTTTCCTGCGAGTACCTCGTGAAGAACTCCTTTTTGCTTGGCATAGTACTCTATGAGCGGCTTCGTTTGCGCGTGGTAGACTTCAAGTCTCTTACGGAGAATCTCTTCGCGGTCGTCATCTCTCTGATATAGGGCTCCCTGGCACCTGTTGCAAACGCCTTCCGTTAGTGGGGGGTTGTACTTTTTGTGATAAGAAGCGCCGCAATTTTTGCAGGCAATTCGTCCCGAAATGCGCTCTACGAGTAGTGCATCAGGGACAGTAAGGGAGACGGCCAGTATGCGGCATTTGCGTCCCTGAATTTGTCGATCAAGCGCTTGAGCTTGGGATACTGTACGGGGAAATCCATCGAGAATATAGCCCCTTTTGCAATCGGAGTTCTCGATCCTCGAAAACAGCATATCGAGCACGACTTCATCGGGCACTAATTGCCCTGCATCGATATAGTTTTTTGCTTTTTTACCGAGAGCGCTTTGAGTGCGGATATTTTCACGAAAGAGATCGCCTGTGGAGATGTGAGGGATATGGAGGCGCTCTGCTAGGGGAACAGCGTGAGTGCCTTTTCCAGCGCCTGGAGGTCCCATGAGAATCAGCACTAATGGCGGCTCCTCTGCAATTGAACTCGCGGCACAACATGTCCCGGATAACATCACTCCCAACATACAAATCCATCCAATCAAATATCTCATAAACCCTCATGCAGGTGAGGCAGTCATTCTATGAGTCATATCCTAAAAAATCAATAGGAGAACGGTGAGAGCCACTCCTGCTGTTGTGTGTTTTTTGATGGGATCAAAAAAAGAGTACGGATAAGACGGTATCACGAAGGTTCTGTCGATGTTCAGGTTTTTTTAGCTGATTTTCGAGCAAAAATCCTCCGAAAAGCGCCGAAATCCAACTCTGTTAAAAGTCTCCAAGGGCCAGATTTCCCGCCTCGGGATGAAAAATTTAAACAGCGTGACCGAATTTATTTTAGTTGTAAAACACGAGATGAGGGAGTATAATCGTGGGAGCTGTAAAATGGATCGAAAAACTATATGACAAAACCTTCTGATCCTGTGACAATCGATTTTTCAGCGAGCATCGTCTATGGTTTATATTACATCCCTTTTATCGGAAAAGAAGTGCCTTCCCCCTACCCATTCGCAGAAAAATTTTACACCCTCCATCGCAAGTCTCTCCGTTGTCAAATCTATGAAGACAGATCAAATACTTATTTTTAACAGTTTGCTATTTTTTGCATTATAAATATTTCCCCCTCGACACCACTGCGCTACTGTGTGGCAGACCTGTTTTTAATGGCTGTCCCGAAATGCGTCACTGTCAGAGATTGTTAACGGATTTGGATTTCGTCGCTTTTCGGAAGATTTTTGTTATCTATCAAATTTCTTCTTGGAATCTATGGATAGCACAATCATTTAGTCGCCATTTCCTGGCACGTTTTGTGCCAATACCCAGGCATTAATGCCTGGGATTGCACGCTGGCCGAGCTTCGCACTCGGCCCAACATGCGGTTTTGAAAATAAAATTGCAAAGTTAAGACGACGTCTCTATCAATTTTTAACCATTGATTTTTAAGATAAAAGGGCATAAACTCTCTCGTGCGATGGGAGGGATTGTCTGAGAAAATTTTCACATCCTCAGGCGCGATTTTATAGCGTCGGATCGTTTTGGAATTTAGTGTAAGAGATGGCGAGGTCATTCCCTTGACAGTGGCAGTAGTAACTAGCATCTTAGGTGTAGCAGCAACCACGATGACCGTTGGTGCAACAGCGATTATTTCTGGAGGATTCTCGGTTATGGGAATGTCCCCCTTAGACGCTGCTGTTAATGCTGCTGCTTTATACACTATTTATTGTCTTTCTGCTTCTATCCCCTTGGGCTTCTTGCCAACTAATGGGTTTACCACCGCTATTTGGGGCGCTGGAGAGTGGTGTTCTAACGTTCTTGCCCCTTCCATAACGCGTACCTCAGAATGGCTCCTGCCCCCTTTGAAAGCAACGGCAGGCAAGGTTTATGCGCTTTGGGAGAATATGATTGACGCTCTCGATAACATAGTCCGCGAGAAACTTCTGCCCGCAGGACCTTGCTTGGGTGTGTCGGAAACATTATGTTTCCATCCGCTTAAAATGATATGGAACAGGATTCCAAAAGTGGTGACAGTACTGATCGGTGTCGGGATTAGTCTCCGGTTGCTTTCATGGACCTACAGTGCTGGACGCTATGCCTATTCACAACTGCTCTTCAATCAAAAAAAACCAGACATTACGAAACCTTCATCACAAGATGTCGTCCAGATAAAGAAAGCTGATCTGTTATCTCTTTTACAAACTATGAGCGAGGTAGAAGGGCAGATTCGTTTATGGAAGAAAACAGATTCTTCTGCCTATCCAATAACATTGCTAGAGCAGCTCTCTGATGTATCTTCTGTTCGCCAGAAGCTGTCCGCTTTGGCATAGAGGGCATGATTGAAAAAATCTTGTGTTCGGATGCCCAAAATGCTAATAGATTGTGTTCTATAACACCTCTTCCCAAACGAGCATTTTATGATCCCCTTTTCTCACCCCGCTGCCTGCCCCCCTCAGGAGATAAAATGGTGGCGCCTCGCGCTCGATCGCTTAAGTCATCGGAAGATGACTTGGGAGCAATTTTTGACAGGTATTTGCGCATCGAATCACCCCGCCTTGCAGATGACGACCACACGGGATGGCCAGTCGCTTCTTCATTTAGCCGTCCTTTCGGATCGTCCCGATTTAGCAGCAAAACTCATTACTGAAAATCCGCAACTAAAGCTACTGAGGAACCATTTCGGCTTTACGGCCCTTGAGCTTGCGCAATTTTTGCCTCGCGAAAGGCTCGCAGCTCTGCTCCAGCCCTCCGCTGTTACCGATTTTTGCGATCAACCCGACGTCTTGATCGTAGACCGAAAGCGTTTGCAGGAGCGCCTGCCTCTTTTATATCGATCACGCCCGCTTTTTGCATCGGACAAAGTATTCAGAGAAGTTCTGCTTCGCTCCAGAAAAGCGAAAGCGGAGGATGCAATTCCTCCAGAAAAGATGTGGATGGGCGTCTATTTTGATGCAGAAATCCATAAGGGGCTCCATCCGAAGGTCTCGATTCGATACATTGATGAAGAAATTGGTTTTGGCGTCTTTGCGGAGCAGCGGATTTCTCCCTGTTCTTTAGTGGGGGAGTATACGGGAATCATCTCTGAAAAACGGGCTAAAGATTTAGAGGGTAAAACCTATTGCGTCCGCTATACGATTTGGGCTATGGAAACTCGAAAAATTGTCCTCGATGCTGAGACGATGGGCAATTTTACCAGATTCATCAATCACAGCAGCAGTCCTAATCTTGGCCTGCAGTCCGTTTACTGGCGCGGCATTCCGCGCATGGTGTTGGTTTCCCTCAAAGAAATTCAGGCAGGGGAACAGCTTACATTCAACTATGGAATGAATTTTTGGAAAGAACTAAAGAAGACGCCGCGAGAGCTATAAAGCATTCTCTGAAGATTGATAAAGGAGAAGGGGAGCTGCTGGTTTCAATCCAAGAGTTTGAGGCGCTCACCGAAATTCAATTCATCCCTCAGCTCGATTTTGCAGGCATTCCCATCGTGCAAAAGATTGCAGCAAAGTGTCGTAAGCTGCATCTGCGCGGACAACTAACGAGGGAGCAGCTCTGGCTTGGCAGCTATTTTAAAGAAGAAATAACGAGCCCCTTCTTCCCCGATATACTCATCCGTTGGATCGATTCTTCAATCGGCTGGGGTGTTTTCGCTAATAAGAGATTCAAAAAAATGGAATTCATTGCTGAGTACTGCGGCCTTGTCCGTAAAAAAAAGCGCGAGGATCAAAAAAATGCCTACTGTTTCGAGTATGTGATAGCGCCAGGAGATCCCTCTTCCTATGTCATTGATGCAAGAGATCAGGGAGGGATTGCCCGTTTTATCAATCACAGCAATCAGCCGAACCTTTCAAGTACGCTTGCGACCTTTAATGGCTTAAGCCACGTCATTTTAATCGCCAAAGAAGAGATCCCCCAAGGCGCTCAGCTTGTCTACGATTATGGCGCTGATTACTGGGCGACGCGTTCACCTCCTAAAAATCTCGACGGCTAAAAGGCAATTGGCTACTCTATGCCGAGATTGATTGAAGAACGCCTTCTTGAAAAGAAGGAGATTCTCCGCTCCGGTAAAGAGCGTCAAGTTTCTTGTCGCAACTTGATAAATGGCTCGCTTGACTAAGGCCTGAAGTGCCGGAATTCTTGCCAAGCTGCCCGTTCAAGGAAGCGCCCTAAATTTGAGTCAGGACTTACCAACGCAGAAACCGATTTTCGAATCACGAGTGATATATCTTCTCTATGCGTATTTGGCCTTTCTTATTACTTTCAGCCTCTCTTTTATCCACGGTGAATGAACCTTTGCGGACCTGCCTGTTAAGCGGGTATCGTAACGACCGGCTCCATTGGCATTTACAAAGCGGTGGCGCTGGCACACTGACCTACAGGGAGTTATATCGCGATGTCCAGTTTTTGGAAAACGGATTGGCTTTGCAAGCGATCCACCGCGATCTTGCATTCTGGCTCAGAGGTAGCTATGGTGCTTTCGGAAGGGGAAACTTATTCCAGCGCTATGCAGACCTCCCCTTTACTGCAGAAAATCCGCGGTTTCAGTTTTCAACCCACGGATGGGCAGCTGATGCTTCTGGATATTTTGGCTATGCGGTCAATCTCACAACAGACCGGACTTACAAAGTCATTGTGATCCCCCTCGTAGGCTATTCCGCTCATTTTGAACATCTGCACCGAAGAGAGGGGAGTCCGAACCCTCTGCAATCGGAGGACGCAGTAGGAGCGAGTTCTTTTTCCATGCAGTCATCTTTGCCGGGCAGTCTTCATCTTACCTGGTATGGTTTTTATGTGGGAGCAGGGTTTCTTATAGAACCGACGGAGAGACTTCGCTGCAGCGGAGGCTACAGCTACCACTGGCTTGGCGCCCGTTTGAAAACCCAGATGACAGAGATTGTTTCCTTATATGATCCTTCTCTATTCAGCGAGCAATCCACTCAATCTTCTCTGCATACGAAGGGGAGCGGCAATCTAGGACAAACAGGATGGGCTCAAATTGAATGGGCGCCTCTGCTTCTGTGGCGTATAGGATTCGGATCTCAAATTCACTACTTTTCTACAAGCCTTTTGGAAACCCGCGTGAAAGAGCAGCAAGAGTCTCTTGTTCCTTCCCCTGCTTCCTCAGAGCGCACCCGCACCCAAAAGCTCAAAATGCGCTGGGTCCCTATTTCCGGTTGGTTTACAGTATCAAGGGAGTTTTAACCATTAGTTACGCAAGAGGTCTAATGAATCAATCCCGTCTGCCTCCTAGAGACCAACTTATTATGGGGATTCATGCCTTGCATGAAGTTCTCCTTCATGCGCCTGAACGGCTGCTCTGTGTTTATACTGATGCGATGCGCTGCACTGGCCGTAAAGCAGAACTTCTTTCGCTTTGCGAAAAGAGGGGAGTGAAGATCGTCCTTTTTGCTGCAGAGAAGCTGGATCAAATGACGGGATCGGATTCCCATCAATCGGTTGTGGCGCACGTAAAGGGGCGCGCTTTTCTGAATGTCCCTCAATTCCTTGAGCGTCTTGGAGAGCAAGATAGATCTTTAGTGTTGATGATCGACCAGATTTTCGACCCACAGAATTTTGGCTCGCTCATCCGTTCTGCGGAATGCCTCGGAGCCGATGCGATCGTCTGGTCCAAAAATCGAGGCGCTGATCTTACCCCGTCAGTTGCTAAAGCAAGCTGTGGGGCAAGCGAGCTTCTCCCTCTGATACGAATCTCGAACCTGGCCGAAGCAGTTGGCCAGTTCCAGAAAGGGGGGTACGAGGCAGTAGCCACTCTCTTAGAGCCTAATGCGCAAAACGCCTTTTCTTACCAGTTTTCCCCTCGCACGCTTCTCATCGTAGGTTCGGAAGGGGAGGGGATACAGCCCCTGATTCGCAAAAAGGCAGACAGCTCCCTCTACATCCCGATGGCTGGCAAAATCGACTCTTTGAACGTATCTCAGGCCGCCTGTGTATTAATGTCCCTTTTTTATCGGGATAGGTTCGTAGGTAAAATTTAGGGATCTGGCCTTGGCCAGGGTAGAGAGAGGCTCGTACGTCCTTGCATAGATAGCCAGGCAGCCACATCGGTTTCTAGCGTTTTTGCTCGCGTAATGACCTCTTCCAGCTCATCCCAATTAGCAACAACTCTTGCGTCTTCTAGGAGAGCGCCTAAAGCATCGTAGTAGGTGTCCTCGAGATCAAGCATCCCCCCATTGACGCATTGAGCTAGGCTTGTTTGGAGGGCTTCGATGTTCTCGAAGGTAGCCTCTCTTGCCAAGGAAAATTTCATAGGGCGAGCTCCTTTTATTGAATCACGTTCTGTATATCGTACTAAGTACATGATTTTTTAATCAATTTATATTTATAATTTATGAAAAAATTATTTTTAGCATACAAAAATATTAAGTTTTTTTACTGTTTTTACAAGTCATATTTTTAACTATTTTGCTTTAATGTAACGCGAAATTCTGGTAGAATATTTGTAACTTTAAAATATAATAATTAATCAGGGTTAATTTATGTCATCAATTAATGCAGAAAATCCTATTGAACAACAACATGCTGAAAGTATTCAATGGTTTAATGCTAATTATCCAAGCATTGAGAGACGTCTACAAATATCTGCTGATGGAGCGGATGCGCTCCGGAGAGCATGGACCCAAGGCAAAAGCGTCGTAGAACTTATTTGGAAAAACGATACCGTAACGACGCATCCCATCCCAACTGCACTGCAGCTGTACAGCCAAAAGGTGCAAGATATTGCGGTAAAGCATGGATTGGTCAAACAGGCTGTCGACGCCGGAAAAGAGTTATGTACTGTCTCAACGCACGAGGCTTATCAAGAGATCACCGAGAAGCTTCTTCCTGAAACAATCGAAAAGATCACATCTCTTGAAAATGACATTCTGGCTGCCGAAGCAGTACCCGTTGTTGTAGAAAGCCGTTCCTATGGAAAAACAGCCGTCGGCGCAGCTGCTCTAATCGGAATAAGTGCTGCATCTTATAGCTACCGAGGTGCGATCATGGAAACTGTTTCCCAATTTTCTGTTCCCCAGTCTGGTGAAGTTGCGCACATGGCATTACGCGTTACAGCCTCCTTGCTTGGCACAGCAGCGCTGATCCTTACAACAAAGAAACTCATTGAGCACAAAAACGCTATTATTGCGAAGCTTCCTTCTTTTAAAACAGTTGCCAAGATTACGGCATTCATCGCAGGTGGCGCAACGATTGCTGGAGGCATTTATTTAGGAGTCTCGCATTCTCAGCTCATTAAAGAGACTGCCGGCGCTCTAGTGAATGGAGCCTCTGAACTCATTGCTGGCAGTTCCAATACAGCAAAAGGGGTTGTTGGTGGATTGGTCGCAACGACCCTCCTTTTCCCTGTTTTGCGCTGGATTCTCAATCGACCTGGTGATGATGAGCTGCCTCAAGACTAATACCAAACGCAACAAATATCTTCATATTTGAGCTGTGTGAAAGCTGCCGAAAATCGTCGAAAGCAAGTGGCATAGTATTTATTAAATACAAAGCCACTTGCGATCGACGATTTTCGGCGCTTTGACACGTTCAAATATGAAGTTATTTGTTGCGTTTGGTATAATACTCATTTAGATTTTCATGGGCACCTTCCTCTGTGCGCAACATAACATACATTATCAGACGTATCGCGAAGCCTGTCCACAGGACAAATCGCGCTTCTTGTTTTTAATTATCAAATTTTTTACCATATTCGACTTTCGATTTTAAACAATTTACATGAGGTAGCACTATATGACGTCAAAAATGCCAGTAGTGAGACCGTTGCGTAAAGTTGAGATGCCCGCCCAATAACCCCCAAAACGTGTTTTTTTCAAAAAGCCGCCTCTTCCAAACTTAAAATTCGCTCGCCCTTCACCTCTATTTGAGATTTTT
>JACRBF010000037.1 GCA_016213175.1 Chlamydiia bacterium | reverse complement strand
GCGCCACTATATGGATTTGCACCCATATCGTTCGACTTGCATGCCTCATCCACGCCGTCAGCATTCGATCTGAACCAAGATCAAATTCTCATTTACTTCTATATTCTAATTGACTGTTCGTGGGTTCTTCTTACAGACCCCACACAAGCTAGTTCTTCTATTCTTCTCTTCTTCTACTGTCAAAACAGATCTAGATACTCAGGGCATCCTCTTCGCTTTTCGATCGATTCCCGATGAAAGCGAAGGCAAGAACATACCAAAGACAGCACATTTTTGCCAAGTTTTTTACAAAACACGTCTACTAACAGATGGAATCAAATCATTAAACAACAAATACTTACGACTCAATTAAATCCACTTTCTTCTCTTTGCGCAAATGAGCAAAATCCTCAAAAACCGACTACCACCGCCTTCGTTAACAGCCTCTTAGAAGGAAAAATTTTTGTTGCGCATATACAAATCAAATATTTATCGTTGCTCTGAGAACCCTTCCTGAAGGCTGCGATAACTTGTAGTTATCAGGACAATCGGTAAGGGCATTAAAAAAATTGGAGACTATCTTATGAACTTCACATGGGAGCAAGCGTTTACCAAGAAGGTCGCATCAACCGTTGCTGTGTTAGGTGTCGCCGCTTCTTTGCATGCAGCGCCGAATACATCAAATCACCGTGAAGACAAACCCTCGTTTGCTTTTGCCTATCCCAAAGATTTAAATCTCTTAAACCCAAGGGATTTTCACGCCTATGCCGAAGGTCTGGCATTTCAGGCTGAACAAGACGGAATGGCTTTTGTTCTGAAAAATACACACGGCGTTGGCTCTGCGTTTGATGGCAGCGTTGGGGGATTCTCCAATTCTAATAACGACTGGGGATATAACTTCGGGTTGCGTACAGGCTTGGGTATCTACATGGATCACGATGCTTGGAATCTCGACCTCGCTTGGATGTGGCTCAATATCACTGAACATCAAGGCCATACCGCGACCTCTCTCGAACCCATGTGGCTTGCCGCCATAGACACTCCTTCAGCCATTTCTGGGACGCATGCTGATGCCAATTGGCAATGCGCCATGAACGTCCTCGACGCGTTAATGGGCAAGGGCTATCACGTCAGCCGCAAACTGATCCTCAATCCATTTTTTGGCCTGCGCTTTGCTTGGCTGGATCAAACATTCGGAGCCGATTACCACGGCACAACGGGATCGTCTCGAACAATCTTCCACGGGAAAAACGACTTTTGGGGCGTTGGCGGCAGAGTAGGTATCAATTCTGATTGGATTCTCTCGGGCGGCTGGAAGATCTTCAGCAATGTCGCCTCTTCTATCCTCTGCGGCAGTTTCCATCTGAAAGAAAGATTCTCTATACCAGGCACCAGCATCTCCTTCAATGAGACAGAGAAGTATCACATGAACGTACCCAACCTAGAGATCGCTTTAGGTCTTGATTGGGGCACATACTTGTATGATCATGGCTATTACCTCGACTTTAGAGCAGGTTATGAATTTCAAATGTGGTGGGATCAGTTTAATCTCCGCAAAATCTATGGGGGAGCTTCTAACGGCAACTATGCAAACGATACAGTCAGTCGTGGAAATCTTGCTTTGAATGGATTTACTTTCAAAATCCAATTAGATCTCTAAACAGTTGCGCGACGCAAGAGTCTCTCTAAATCCCCGCAAATCTTTGCGGGGATTTTTTTTAATCGGAGGCAATGGCCAAGTCGAGATCATACCATTGGGATCATCTCTTGCAAAAGATAGACTGCAATCCCTATGACATAACTGACACAGGCGATCCAACCGGCTTTACGCAAATACCACATGAAATCTACCTTTTCTAAACTCATGAGAGCAACCCCTGCGGCAGATCCAATCACTAAAATACTCCCCCCTGTGCCTGCGCAATAAGCGAGCAGCTGCCAAAAAGTGGAATCGATCGGATAGGTCTGTAGATCGTACATGCCCATCCCCGCAGCGACAAGGGGCACGTTATCAATCACTGCTGAAACGAGTCCGATCAGCGTTGCGATCAAGGCAAGACTATGCACTGTCCTATCGAGAAAATCGGCCAGATTGCGTAATAGTCCTGCAGCGTCAAGCGCGCTAATGCATAACAAAATTCCTAAGAAAAAGAGGACTCCGGATGTATCGATTCGAGTCAGAATATGCGGGACGCGCAGGTGCTTTTTTTCCTCCTTCTCCCCGTGCATTAAATCGGTAATGACCCACAAGCCCCCAAGCCCAATGAGCACTCCCATAAAGGGGGGAAGCCCTGTCAGGGCTTTGAAAATCGGCACGAAGATGAGGGCGCCAAGGCCGCAAAAAAAAACCACACGAGCGCCAGGCTCCGGACTTTCTTCTTGGGCTCTTCGCACAAGTTGTGGGTAATTGCCTTTCAACCGTAATCCGAACAAAAATAGAGCGACAACAAGCGATACCAAGCTCGGCATCAACAGAGCGCGCATGACGGCAAGCGATGTGATATTGCCGTTGATCCACAGCATCGTCGTCGTCACATCGCCAATCGGCGTCCATGCCCCTCCCGCATTCGCCGCGATAACGACCATTGCTCCGAGAAGCATTCTCTCTTTATGCTCCGGCACAAGCTTACGAAGCAGCGACACGATCACAATCGTCGTGGTCAAGTTATCGAGAACGGCTGAAAGAAAAAAAGTAAAAAGACCAATGACCCAGAGAATTTTTCTTTTCGAGCTTGTCTGAATTAAATCAGTAATGATCTTAAATCCTTTATGCGAATCGATCAATTCCACCAACGCCATGGCTCCTAGGAGAAAGAAGATAATTTGGCTCACATCGCTCAATCTCTCCCCTAACTGATGGATATCTTGCGACCATTGATGTCCCTCTGTCAGAAATACAAAAGACCAGGTAATTACAGCCATGAGCAGAGCAGGGGCCGTCTTGTTAACTTTAATACGAGATTCCAAAATGATGGCGAGATAGCCGAGGATAAATGTTAAAATAATGAGAATATGAGAAAGTTGGATATCTAGCATAATTTACCGAAGTCCTGCTTGAAGAATGTCGTGCATGCGGAGGATGCCTACAATGTTATTGCGCTCAAGAACAGGCAATACCGTGACCAGTCTGTTTGGATTTTCTTCCATCTGACGCAGTGCAGCCAGAGCGAGCAGATCGGGTGCCACAATTCGAGGAGATCTCGTCATGAACTGCTCCATGGGCTTATGGAGCGCTCTTTCCCCTTCCGCTTCAATCGCTCTGCGCAAATCGCCGTCCGTAAATATTCCTATGAGAGACCTCTTCTCGTCTGTAATCAAAACAGAACCGCACCGTTTCGCTGTCAACTCATGCAAAACGCCGATTAAAGGGTCTCTTGCATAACACAAGGGTATCGCATCTCCCTGCAACATCAAATCAGATACCTTGAGCGTAATCTTGCGCCCTAGCAAACCTGCCGGATGATTGGCCGCAAATTCTTCAACCGCAAACTGCTTGGCTCTCATAAGCGCTACTGCTAAACAATCGCCAAAAATAAGCTGCACTGTCGTGGATGTCGTCGGCGCTAAATCATGCGGACAGATCTCTTTTCTCACGGGAAGATGTATAGAAAAATCGCTTATTTTGGCAAGAGGAGCAAAGCGATCCGACACCACGGCAATGGTAAACGCCCCCCGTTTTTGAATATGGGGCAACAGATCGAGCAATTCTTGCGACGCCCCGCTTTTGCTCAGTCCCAGAAAACAGTCCTGCGGAGAAACAATGCCGATATCTCCATGCAGCGCTTGGGAGGGAGAGAGAAACAAAGCTCGAGTTCCTGTGGAGACAAGCGTCATCGCAATTTTTTGGGCAATGTGCCCGCTTTTGCCAACACCCGAGAGAATAACCGTACCCGTGCAGCGCTGAATTCGGTCGAATACTGTCTGTATCGCAGCAAAATCCACCGCTGAAAAAAAATGATCGAGATGACCTTGCATCTCTTGAAAAATGGTAGGCAGCATAGCAACTCTCAGCTCGACTGTGCAACTTTTTTAGCCTGCAGGCCTATCCTATTTGCTCTCGGACGTTTGGCCATAGGCCAAACTAGTCGATTTATTTAAACGCCTCAGAGAGCAAATATGCCGAGGCCAGCAGGCTAAAAAAAGTTGCACAGTCGAGCTCAGTGTATCAAAAACCATAGCTTGAAGTCTTCTAAACAATCTCATAACCTAAAAAAAAGGAAGAATTTTATGCACAAAATCCCCATTACAGTCGCATTTGGCGATGGCATCGGCCCGGAAATTATGCAGGCCACCCTCCATATTCTCGAAGCTGCTGGCGCAAACCTTGAATTACACCGCGTGGAGATCGGGGAAAAGATGTACCTGAAGGGCTTTCCCACGGGCATGGATCCAACAACTTGGGATCTCATTCGCAATACACAAGCATTTCTCAAAGCGCCGATTACTACGCCTCAAGGCGGAGGCTTCAAAAGCCTCAATGTGACAATTCGGACGACGCTTGGCCTTTATGCCAACGTGCGCCCCTGCGTCTCCTATTTCCCCTTTGTCAGCACAAAGCACCCCGCAATGGATGTAGTCATCGTTCGGGAAAACGAGGAAGATCTTTACGCGGGGATTGAATACCAACAAACGCCTGACGTCTGCAATTCGATTAAAATCATCTCGCGCCAGGGTTCTGAAAAGATCATCCGTTATGCTTTTGAATATGCTAAAAAGCATAACCGTAAAAAGGTGACCTGCTTTTCTAAAGACAATATCATGAAATTTTCCGATGGGCTATTTCACAAAGTTTTTGATGAAATTGCGAAACAGTACCCTGATATTCTTAACGAGCACTGGATTGTCGATATTGGCGCCGCAAAGCTCGCAGACACCCCCGAAGTATTCGATGTCATTGTAATGCCAAACCTCTACGGAGATATCCTTTCCGACGTGGCCGCACAAATCGCAGGTTCTGTGGGTCTTGCAGGATCTGCCAATATCGGGGAACGGGGGGCGATGTTCGAAGCCATTCACGGCTCTGCCCCAAGACGCGCGGGGCAAAATTGCGCCAATCCTTCGGGACTTCTGCTCGCAGCCGTCCAAATGCTTGTCCATATCGGACTTGAACGCATTGCCGAAACAATCCATAACGCCTGGATGGCCACCCTAGAACAAGGCATCCATACCTATGACATCTTTAAAGAAGGAATCAGCAAGCACAAAGTAAGTACCACGGAATTTGGAGCTGCCGTCATCAAAAATTTAGGCAAAAAACCGACTCAACTGCAAGCCGTTATATACCAGCAGACGAAAGCACCTCTGCGCCATTCCTACGTTCCCACGAATCCCTCCAGACTGCTCATAGGCATTGACGTTTTCCTCTATCATCGCGGAACCCTAGAGCAATTCCTGCCCCGTATCTCTTCTTTCCCTAGTAGCAAGCTCCGGCTCAAGATGATCTCCAACCGAGGGGTTTCTGTCTGGCCCCACGGGCAGCCAGAAACGTCCCTTATCGAACAGTGGCGCTGTCGATTTTTATCGGATCGCAAAGAAAGCGTATCCCACAATGATCTCATTCAGATCCTCCATGCCTGCGATCAGACAAAGCTCGACGTCATCAAATCGGAATATCTCTACCATTTCGATGGAAAACCAGGATATTCTTCTTCAGAAGAATAATATTATCCCATTTTTTATTTTATATTCCAAAAAATCCACATTCTATGTAAAATATCTATAAATTAATTGGTATACTCATGAGCTTAACAGTTAAAACTCGTATTTCCGAAACCCTTCGCTCTGAAAATGGGAAGATCTTCCTGGCTGGCACTGCCTGTGCCGGAGCCATCCTATCGGATGTGATCCCTGTGGTACGACACATCCCACGGCTTATCGGCTTTTCCCCCGGAGAATTTGCGCTAGCTACGGTGATCTCAACCATCAGCTTCATTGCGATACAGCGCCTGTTTCCCGACATAGCAGCACCCGTCAATGCAGAAAGTGGGCAAGAAGATGGGCAAGAGGCGGATCTGCCCCTGGGTCCTAACGCAATTCTTCCCAACGCTCCCGTTTCTTTCCCTGGTTTTGGCCTATTAAGCGGAGCCGCACAGCGCTATATTAACACCCCTACCACAATAAAAATCTGTGCACTCGTCGGCAGCCTCCTAGGACTGATGCCTCAAACCTTTTCCCCGCAAACCGCTATCGCCTTAGCTGCCTATGGTAGCATCACTATTGCTCTCATAGATCTTTGCTTTAAGCCCTCCTCGTCACCACCCACTCAGGAAGAGCAAGAGTCCGCGAGGCAACTAGAAGCGTTGCGGCGCGCAAATCGCGCTTCTCCTCCCCAATCAGCACGTCCGTCTCATGGTCTGGCTCCTATGCCCTCATCATCAGCCCCCGCATTCCCAAAAACCAACCAGCCATCAAGGTCGCAGCCCGACCCGCGATTTTTGGTTCAAGGAGATGATCGACTGCCTGTTCAAGGAGATGATCGACTGCCTATGGTACTAAGCAAAGATATGGGGATGCTGTTGGACGATTTTGCGCAGCATGTAACAGAAGGACCCTTCCAAGATAGCTTAGCCACGTCTGGAGGCAAGCAATTACGGCTTGCGCCTCATCGGGATATAATGAGCCAGCAGCAGAAAACCACCTACCAAACAGCGTGTGACTGCCTCGAACAAAGAAGAACTCAATCCTGCCTTTCTCTTTCTATTCCAACACGGCTCTCTCAAAATGAAACAGAGAACCTTACCCGCCTTGCAACGATAGTAATGCATCAGTCCTCACTCCTTAACACAGACCGTCAAACTCTTGTAAGCTTGCAAGAGACTGTAAGGAGAACCTACTCGCGCATGTCAGCAGAACAACAAACCATGTTCGACCAGGTGAACCAGCGACTCAACTTGCATCTTGAAAAATGTTAGAACTAAAAAACCCACGCTCCTAGTCGCTGCCTCAAAGCACCTAAAAAGCCGCAGCCGTAAATCCCATCCAAGACACGATGATCAAAGGTCAAAGAGATCCACAGTACCGATCGGATGGCGATGGAGTCGTCAGGCATAGGGACCGCCTTGCGGGTGATCGTACCGAGACCCACGATCGCCACTTCCGGATACCGAATAATCGGGATGCCGAGCATGACACCCGTCATCCCAAAGTTTGTCATCGTAATCGTCCCTTCTTGCACATCGGCATGCTCTAACTTATGACTACGCGCTTTTTCGGCCATCTGCGCAATCTCTTTGGCAATCGAGGGCAGGTCGAGCTGCTGACAATTCCTGATCACTGGCACCATGACTCCCTGATCAACGCTTACAGCCATTCCGAGATTAACGAAGCGCTTCATGATGATCGTATCGCCTTCTAGAGAGGCATTGAGTAGCGGATACTCTTGCAGCGCCTGAGCGATGGCCTGCGCAACAAAAGCGGTGATGGAAAGCTTCACTCCATGATCTTGGAAAAATGCCCGCTTCTGCGCCTGAATGTGCTGCACAATCCCGGTCACGTCGACCTCTGTGGCAAGAGAGGCGTGCGGGGCTTCGTAAAAAGAGCGCACCATGTTATCAGCGATCGCCTTTCTCAAGGCGCTCATTTTAACCCGTTCAGTACCAATCGTCTCTTTCTCATGCGAGGAGCTCTTTAGAGAGGCGTACTCTTCGACATCTTTTTTCGTAAGCCGCCCCCCTTGTCCCGTGCGTGGTATACGATCGGCTTCGTCAAGGGGGAGTCCTTTCTCTTTTAATAATCGCATGACCGAGGGGGATAAAAAATCTTCCATGCCGCCTGGAGCCTCTACAGGCAGCCTTGGAGTTTCCTTCTTTGCCAAAGGAAACTCTGGCTGTAGTACAGGAAAAGCGTCCTGATGACGTGCAAGGAGCGCGAGAGGCTGTCCTACTTGCACTTCTTGGTTAGGTTCCACAAGGATTTCTTGGAGAACACCCTCTGCTGGCGCAGGAATTTCGCTATTGACTTTGTCGGTGGAGACTTCAAGCAATGGCTCATCAAGCGCGACTCTGTCGCCCACTTTTTTAAACCACTGGACAATTGTGGCGCTGAGGATGCTCTCCCCAAGCTTGGGTAAAACAATTTTTATCGTCTCATTCATCGGTATGCATTATTTACTCTCTCTTCGATTTTTGCAATGAGCGCCTCCCATTGTGACTGACCCGCCAGGAACTGCAGCTCACTTTCGATGTAAAATAGGGGTAATGAGGTCCTAGGAAGCTTGGTAAATTTAATAAAATCTTTGGCAGTCGTCAGCAGTGCGGAGGCTCCCTGAGTCTTACAGGCATCGGAAAAGCGAAGGAGTCTGCGGAAAGACGCCTTTTCGTGATCGGCAAGAAACCACACAGAGACCACCTCCGCCGCTAACTCTTTGACCGTCTCCTCAAAAGAGGCAGGATTAGCAAGCCCTGAAAAAATGCCTACCCTCCAGCCCTCTATGCTGGGCATTGTAACGCCGCTCTCATCTACAATACGTGATGGCCTATGACGAAAATCCTTTCCCTTCATGAACACGGCATCAGCTTGGTGTAATCTTTTCGGACTGTCGCGGAGCAATCCCCAAGGCAAATAGTGTCCCTTGCCAAAGGGATCTTCCTTTGTCAGCAAGACGATATCGAGATCGCGATGCAGCCTTCGATGCTGAAATCCATCATCGAGAAGGATCAGTTCAGCGCCTTCGCGCACAGCGCGTCGTGCAAGCGCTACCCGATCTTTGCCGATATAGACAGAAACATCCGGTAATAGCCGCTGTAACAGCAAGGCCTCATCGGGTAATTTCCCGTAGCCCCTCGATAAAATAGCCGTTTTTCTGTGAGAAAATGCGCGCGCAAGCGCGTGGACAAAGGGCGTCTTTCCCGTACCGCCTGCAACGAGATTGCCCACGCTGACAACAGCGCAAGAGACACGTGCAGGCGCTTTCCATCCGCGGTCATAGAGACAATTTTTCAAAAAAACGACGAAGGCCCAAACCCAGCTGAGAGGAGCGAAAAACCAGGCTCCTCGTTCAATGCGTCTGAGACCCCACAGAAACAGTTGATTGCGCATAGAATAGATTCTGTTCGACCTGTTCAATGATGATGTGGATAGCTGCCATATGCGCCTCCTGAATGCGGTCGGAAAAAGCAAAACCAGAGACCACCCACTCGAGATCGGCAAGTCCCCGCATTTTTCCACCCGTTTTTCCCAAAAAGGCAACGGTCTTTAATCCCCGCTCTTTGGCCACATCCATGGCAGCGACAAGATTCTGCGAGTTGCCGCTCGTCGTCATCGCAATGAAGATGTCCCCCACACATCCAAAGGCTTCTACACCTCTCGCAAATACCGATTCATAGCCCATGTCATTCGCAACGCACGTGAGATATCCTGGATCCGAAAGCGCGATCGCCGGTAAGGCCGCCCGTTTTTTCCGAAATTGTCCTGTAAGCTCTTCCGCAAAGTGCATTGCATCACACAAGCTACCGCCATTGCCTGCAATCAGTAATTTTCCTTGTTTACGGAAACACTCAGAGATCCACTCCGCCGCCGTTTCAATAAAATGGAGCCCTTCAACGCTTCTCAGTGCGCGCATAGCGCGGATACACTCATCGATGGACTGTAAAACAGTGTTCTGCATGAAAGAAATAGTAGCTTTTTCGGGAAAACTGCGCAATCGAAGAGCGTCATACAAAAGGCGCAAGGGACTGAAAGCTCAACACTTCCTGCGTGACAGGATGTTTGAAACCGATTTGTTGTCCGTGTAAATGAATGCTCTCCCCATTTCCCTGCTTGCTACCATAGCGCAAATCACCCCATATAGGGTGTCCAATGGCTGCAAACTGCGCGCGGATCTGATGATACCTTCCCGTTTCTAGAGCAATTTCCACGAAGGTGGAGTGCTCTTTTTCTTTGAAGGTCCGGTAGAGGAGCCTTGCGTGTTTTGCCCCTTCCGCCCCTTCTTGAGCGACAACCGCCCGATGATCACCATGAATGAGATAGTGGTCGAGCTGCCCCTCTTTTTTTGATAAGATTCCTTCCACTTCCGCTATATATGTTCTCTGGATTTCCTGAAGCCTCGATTGCTCGTTCAATCGAGTCAGCGCTTTACTGGTGCGCGCGAAGAGGACAAGACCGCTTACTGCTTTATCGAGCCGATGAATACAGTGAAGAAACACAGCGCCAGGCTTTTGATATTCCTTCTTCACCCACGCCTTGGCCAATTCCTCAAGACTCCTCTCTGCCGAGGCATCGGGCTGTGTAAGCAAACCGCAAGGCTTCACAGCCATGAGGACGTGGTTATCACAGTAGAGGATTTCGACGCTGTCTAACAACTTCATAGAGTAATAGGGTAGTGGCAGAGGCAACGTTGAGGGAATCTGCCACTCCAAACATGGGAATGCGCACCCAAACACCCGCCCCTTTCATCCAAGTTTCTGTAAGTCCATATTGCTCTGTCCCCATCGCAATCGCAAGGGGAACTTTGAAGTCCGCCTGGGTAAATTCTAATTCTGCGTGAGGCGTCGCGGCGACAATGGAGATCCCCTTTTCTTTTAAAAATAGGGCTGTTTCTTGGCTTGTGGCTTCAATCACGGGGAGAGTAAAAAGGGTACCCACACTGGCTCGTACCACATTGGGATTATAGATATCGGTCGTCGGATCACATACGATCACAGCATCGACTCCAGCGGCATCTGCAGAGCGGAGAATCGTTCCCAAATTTCCTGGTTTTTCAATGCGCTCAGCAATGAGGAGAAAAGGCGTTTTCTTGAGATGCAAATCCTGCAAGCCGTGATGTACTTGTTTCGCAATCGCGATCATCCCGTCGGGACGGTCTCGATACGAGAGCTTTTCGAACACCTGCGGGGCGCAAGAGTATGAAGCGCCGCCCACTCTATCAATCAGAGCCTTTTCGTTTTCTCCTAGGAAAAACTCGGGGCAATAAAAACAGGTTTCGATCTTCCAACCGGCATCGACAGCCCGCTTGAGTTCCCGATACCCTTCAATGAGAAAAAGACCTGTCATATTGCGATCACGCCGATCCCTCAAGCTGGAGGCTTCTTTAATTTTTGGGTTTTGTAGGCTTGTAATATCCGTCATACGATCTCTTGCGCAAGAGTCCTATAAGAAATTCTGCCGTAAGTGCCGCAGGGGATCGAAAAAGCCCCTTCCGATTCGAGGAGCATTTCCCCTGTTTGAACCGGAGATGTAAACGCTTGTCCTAGAAGGTGTGATAAAACAGTCGAAGTAAAGCCCGGGGTATGGCAAGAGTAGATGAGAAAACGGGGTGTTTTCGAGAGCACCTCACGGCACAGAGAGAGAAGAGGAATAATATCCCTCTCGATCTTAAATACCTCGCCCTGATTGCCCCGTCCAAAGGTGGGTGGATCGAGAATGATCCCATCATAGTACGACTGCCGCTTGATTTCTCTCTTGAGAAACTTCAACGCGTCGTCCACAATCCAGCGGATGGGCGCTTTCGACAGATGGTTGAGTTCCCCATTTTCTCTCGCCCATTGCACCATTCCCTTCGACGCATCGAGATGGCACACCTCAGCGCCTGCCAGCGCTGCTGCAAGCGTCGCCCCTCCCGAATAGGCAAAGAGGTTCAATACCTTTGTCCCTGGAGCGATGTGTCTACGCATCCAATGCCACAGAGAAGCATGTTCAGGAAAAACGCCCACGTGGCCGAAATCGGTCGGAGAAATTTTGAGAATGACCCCCTGCAGCTCCATCTTCCAAACTGGAGGCAGTTTTTTCCGGTAGGTCCATCGATTCCCCTCTTCTCTGCTAAAAGAGGCGTCTTCCTCCACCTGGCCGCAGGGTCTCCAAACCGCTTGTGGGCAAGGACGTTTGAGTACAAACGCGCCAAATTGTTCCCATTTTTGGCCATCGCCGCTGTCTAATAATCGATAGCTCATGAAAATGTCATCGCGTGATGCGCAAGGCGCCTCCACAAAGCGCCGAGCGCGATTTGCACAGAAAATGCGATCCCCTGTTTGCGCACCAAAGGCGCTTGCAATACTCCGATATCAGCTTTTTCACCTCTTTTGCCAATCCCAATATAGACAGTTCCCACAGGCTTATTGCCGATCCCATTGCCTGGGCCCATGATCCCAGAGACTGCGATCGCAAAATCGACTCCGGTTTCGGCAAAAAGCCCCTCGATCATTTCCGCAACCGCCTCTCGACTCACCGCCCCTTTTTTCAAGAGCGTATCACGCCTCACCCCGAGGAAGCGCTCCTTCCATTCATCGGAATAAGCGACCACAGCACCCATCAAAAATTGTGAAGCGCCCGGAACGGAAACAAGCAATGCTGTGATCGCCCCTCCGGTACAAGATTCGGCGAGAGCGAGTTTTTTTTTCTGCGCCTGCATATGTCGACAAATGGCCCATTCCATTTCTTCCTCCCCTAAAAAAAAGGTGGGGAATCTTTTTTCGATTTTTTCCACGATGTCATCCACCGGCTCATGACCTTGGATAGAAATTTTCAATGCACCGTAGGAGGAGTGAAGTGCGATGCGCAGACGTTCTCTATGCAACGTCTCCAAAAAGGGAGCCACTTCCGATTCGCGGAGCAGACAAAGAGAGCAGGACTTACAATGCATAGACACCCAAACTACGCTGTATCAATTGTGGATGAAGCTGGATCCAAGAAAAGCATGCCTTTCCCAGTCGAATGGGCGCATTGATCTTTTTTTTCCCCACGATAAAAGGCGTTGCCCGGGTAAATTCACGCACCCAAAGGCGCACCTGTTCAAATAAGCGTCCCCGCTCTACATTGCGCAGTTCCATGGTTTTTGCATCTTGGTAGATCTGGGGATAGGAAAATTGCACGCCCCAAAATACGCTCTCTAGACCCATCGACATCGGACGCAATACCTCATCGACATCGGAATAGGAAAAAAAATGGGCTTGCATCTGCACAACAGGCTTACCAATTTTTGTAATGAATCCCTTCCCCTCAATCTCTTGCAGCCAAAGCGATTCGAGATCGTCTGTTATTGCCGCTGCGAGAATCCGCCTGAGCTGCCCATCTGTAGGCACGCGTCCCTCTCTCAGCCCTGCAATCCAAGAACCGTACTCTTGCAAAAAATCTTCTTCCGCAAACGCTTTGCCAGATCCCATTCCGGTCAAAGGAAACAGGAAAAAAGGGTGTAGCGCTTGAAACAGCGCGCGCAGCTCTTGTTCATCGCAAAGAACCTGGAATTTCAGCCACTTCGACCCTTGATAGATTCCCTCTTTAGAAGCATTAGAAATGCGCAGCGTCATGAAACCTGTCTCCGAGGCCTCCTGGCCAAGAAACCAGAGGCAAAATAGAAAAAAGCCCCTACAGAGATGTACACGTCTGCCCAATTAAATATGGGAAAGGATCTGCCCCAAAAAGAGAAATGGAAAAAATCGATGACATGGCCATAGAGAAGGTAATCGATCGCGTTGCCAAGAGCGCCTGTTGCCACCATCCAAAGAGACATCGAGGTAGTTTGTTTACGCAATAGGTACCACGAAAGACATCCGATCGCTACGGATCTAAACCCAAAAAGGAGTCCTGGATGACCTGAAAAAAGTCCCCAGGCAGCTCCTGTATTGATCGTGTAGTTCAGTGAAAAGCTGATGCCGCACACGTCGGCAAAAACCGCGATCCCGCCAAATGGGAAGCAAGAATTTCCCGCATGGAGGAAAGGCAGATACTGGATAGCGCATGCCTTAGAACCGATATCGAGCAAAAGAAGAGAGAGGAAAAAGACCCACTTCACAGGAGCCCTTTTTCAAACTTTTCCTGTGCCTTGACCGTCATTGTCGCATAAGGAACAGCCTCTAATCTTTTAAGGGGAATCTCTTCACCGCTTAAATCACAAACGCCGTAGGTGCCTTCATCCACTTTTTCTAAAGCGCGGTCGATCTGCCGTAAAAGGCCGAATTCTTTATTCGTCACTTCTAAATTGACCTGTTTGACAAAATCGTCAGTTCCCTCATCTGCGGAATGTTGAGAATAGCCCTTTGATTCATCGGGAGCCGTCACCTCCTTTTTAGAGCCTTCAATCACTTGCGTCACATGGGACTTCATCTCTTCAAGTCTTTTCTTAAAGAGGGCTATTTCATTTTTTTTCAATGGCATGCTCATCCTCATTTAATGCTGTTTTTGGCGCGATCGACTGGATCGCCTCCAACAATTCCCGTATATCCTTGAAGCGCTTATAAACACAGGCAAAGCGGATATAGGCGACCACATCCGTCTGCTGAAGATACTGCATCACAATCTCTCCAAGCTGGCTGCTGGAGATCTCTCGAATACCCTTCGCCATTAAATCCGATTTAATCTGAGAGGCCAAATCGCGTACTTGATCGTGGCTAATGAGCGTATGCCGGCAAGCGGCGTCCATTCCATGGATCAACTTTTCTTGTTGAAAATCCTCGTACGTCCCATCTCTTTTTTTGACTTGCATACTCAGATCGATCGTCTCAAAGGTCGTAAAGCGCTTCAAACATTGACAACACTCTCTGCGTCTACGAACCGCGTTCACTTCTCCTGCATCTCTAGAATCGGTGACTTTTGATTCCTCGTGGTTACAAAAAGGGCATCTCATAGGCGTTTGAACGTAATCGATCACGGTATAGAGGGTCGTTCCATTTGAGACAACCAGAAAAAAACGGAGAGGGTGGGATTCGAACCCACGATACGTTTTCACGTATACACGCTTTCCAAGCGTGCTCCTTAAGCCGCTCGGACACCTCTCCTTGAGCATGGAAGACGGCAGACAAGATAGCCTAAACAGCTGTCTAACCGCAAGAAGAAATTATTCGGAGCCATTTGGTATGTATTGACAGAAGGGGCTGCAGACTGGGATACTACTGAGCGTAGATCCTATGCTGTATAAATTTCTTTTTGCATCCCTCTTCCTTTTGTGTTTTGGCTGCGGAAACAACGCCTCTCCCCCTCAAACAACAAAGCCCATTGTTTTAACAAGCATCGCACCCTATAAAACAGTCATTGAACGGATCAGCGGATCTCTCCTTGAAGTGCAAACCATCGTACCCCCAGGCGCCAATCCACACCTCTTTGAACCGACTCCACGGCAGGCAACAGCCCTATCTCAAGGAAAAATTTGGTTTCAAATCGGAGAGCCTTTTGAAGAGAGACTCGCCTCACACCTTCAGCATAGAGCGCCTTCCCTCATTGTGCAGGATTTACGCAGAGGCATCGAGCTGCTCCACTCCGATAGCGCCTGTGACTGCACCACTCTTGATAGGCATATCTGGCTAAGCCCTCAACTTCTAAAACTGCAAGCTGAATTTATCGCAGACGTTTTAATAGAACAATTTCCAGAGCACAGAGAATTTTTTCAAAAAAATCTTCCACCCTATCTCGAGGAACTCTCCCATCTCGACTTGGAAATTACAACCCTTTTACAACCATTCGTAAACCACGCAATCCTGGTCGCTCACCCCGCCTTCGGGTATTTTTGCAAGGATTACCATCTGGAGCAGCTCTCTGTTGAATTCGAAGGCAAAGAACCTCGCCCTAAGCATATTGAATCTTTGATCAACCGGGCGAGAACTTCGCACGCAATCGTTGCTTTATCCCTTCCACAACACAGCAGCAAAGGGGCTCAGCTGCTCGCGGAACATCTTAAAATCCCCCTTCATTCCATCGATCCTTACGACGCGGACGCCATAAAAACCATGCGCAGCCTCGCCTCCTTTATTCATGAGCAAAGCCCGTGAAAACGCCCGCTATCCAGATCTCTTCCCTTTTCTTTTCTTATGAAGCACGCCCTATCCTCCAAGATATTCATATCGCAATTGAACAAGGCGCATTTATTGGAATCATCGGCCCTAATGGCGGCGGCAAAACAACACTCCTCAAACTCATCATGGGATTGTTACAGCCCGACTCAGGCTCCATCCAGCTCTTTGGAAATCCTCCCATTCAGGCGCGCGCGCGCATCGGATATGTCCCTCAAGCAATCCATGTGGATCGCGATTTCCCTATCACTGTCTTTGATTTAGTGCTGCTCGGCTATCAAACCAATACCTTTAAACTGCCGCCGCATGCAAAAGACGCCGCCCTCTACTGGCTGGAAGAACTTGGCCTCATCGCCTACAAATCTAAAGCCTTCGCTTCCCTATCGGGAGGGCTTGCCCAAAGAGCGCTTCTTGCGCGCGCGCTCGTTGCCGATCCTTCTCTCCTCATCCTCGACGAACCAACCGCCAATATCGACCCCCATTCCAGAATGCAGATTCTCAGCAAATTGGAATCTTTCCAAGCAAAAAAGACCCTCCTCCTAGTCACTCACGATTTAAAGACGATCATTGAACAAGTCACGCGCATTCTCTGCATTCAAACTCAAGCCACTTCCTATCTTCCCAATGAAGTCTGTGAACATTTCGCATTAGGACTCTATCATACACCTCTCATTCCCTCTCCGACTCCTAAGGTTCCATGTCCTTAAGCCCCCTGTTCCAAGACCCCTTCCTTCAACTCACCCTTTGGGCAGCGCTTCTCGCCTCTATCGCAAGCGGCACAATCGGTTCTTTCGTTGTGATCAAACGTATCGCTTTCATCGCAGGCTCGATCGCCCATTCTTTACTAGGGGGGGTTGGTCTCTGCCTATGGCTACAACGCATCTACCATCTCGAATGGCTGCTTCCTCTCTATGGCGCCTTTTTAGGAGCTATCGGATCTGCCATTCTCCTCGGCTGGGTGCATCTCCATTACCGGCAACGAGAAGACGCGGTGATCGCCGCGATTTGGTCGACAGGAACCGCAGCAGGCGTTGTCTTCCTCTCTATGACCCCTGGCACAAATACAGAACTTTTGAATTACCTATTCGGTAATATCCTCTGGATCCATCCCAACGACCTCCTCTTTTTAGCATTCCTAGACCTCCTCATCCTTGGCTTCGTGTGCTTTTACTATCGCAGATTCCTCGCCCTCTGCTTTGACGAAGAACAAGCAAAACTGCGCGGCATCCCTGTACAACGCCTCTATATGCTCCTTCTCAGCCTGACAGCCGTAACCGTAGTCCTCCTCGTCCAAATCATCGGCACCGTCCTCGTCATCGCGCTCCTCACCATCCCCTCTACCCTCGCTGGACTCTTCACCCATCGGCTTCACGTATTGATCGCGAGCGCCATAGGATTGTCTATGTTATTTAGTTTCTTTGGGTTATGCCTATCCTACCAACTTGACTGGCCCCCAGGCTCTACGATCGCCCTCGTTACAGCAGCTGCGTACTTTATCGCACTACCGCTGAAAACACATAAGCCCCGATTTTTTAGAAATTATCGCCCATCACGAGTCAGCATCATAATAGATAGTGAGAAACACAAGTAGAGCAACGCTTGCAACAGCGCATACAAGAGGAAGCAGGTGGGTTTCTCCAGACAGCGATACTTTTCTAATTCTTTGATAATCAGAATATTGAGCGGGCTTTAACCCTGCTTCCACATCACCCTCATCCGCTACGAAGCCCGTTCGTGACGACTGGACTTGCCAATAAGCAGCTTTGAGCGTTCCAACATTGATAGAATTGCTGGCAGTCATCCTATATTCCCCCTATGATTTTGCGACCCAGGATTCTGCCAGGATCGCAATTTAAAGAAAATTTTTTTGTGAGTGAGTTATACCCGCTGTAGCGGGAATAACTCTTTCCCACAGGCTTCTTGACCTCTAGCCATCTTTTCAGTATGATGCTTGCCAAATCATTCTGGAGGATTCCGACATGTACGCAATTATTGAGACCGGAGGCAAACAATACCGGGTGCAGGAAGGGGATATCATCGATGTGGAGCTCATTGGCGCTGACAAAGAGATCAGGTTCGACAAAGTATTGTTTTTCAATGATGGCGCAAAGTCGCATGTAGGACTCCCCCATCTTCCCCAATGTATCGTCCATGCAGAATTGATTGGCGAGATCAAAGGGCCTAAAGTCATCGCTTTTAAATATAAGCCTTGCAAAAACTACCGCCGCACCGTCGGCCATCGCCAAAAATATTCTCGAGTGAAAATCACGAAGATCGCAGCAGCTTAAGAGGTTTTTAATGGCACATAAGAAAGGACAGGGGTCGACCCGTAACGGACGCGATTCACGCGCTCAACGCCTTGGAATCAAGGCGACCATGGGACAATTTGTCACCGCAGGCAGCATTATTGTGCGCCAAACAGGAACAAAATGGCATCCATGTAAAAATGTAGGACTCGGCAAGGATTATACGATTTTCGCTTTGAAAGACGGTGTGGTCTCTTTTAGAAAAACCGACAAGACCTACGTTTCCATTATTGCCCAATAACTCCCCGACCCACCCATGTTCGTCGATCGTGTCATTCTTCAGTTATCGGCGGGCAAGGGGGGTAACGGCGTCATTGCTTGGCGCAGAGAAAAATACATTCCCAAAGGCGGCCCTGCGGGCGGCGATGGCGGCAATGGGGGCTCCCTGATCCTGGAGGCCAATCCAGAAGTTTATTCCCTTGAACAATACCGCAACCGCAGAATCATCAAAGCGCAAAATGGGATGCCCGGCGGCGCCAATAACTGCAAAGGCCGTAACGGCCAAGACCTTATCCTCCAAATCCCTCTCGGCACTCTCGTCAAAGATACAAAAACCAAGGAAGTGCTCTACGATTTTACCGAAAAAGGGCAGTGTTTTAAGGTGTGTGTAGGCGGTAAAGGCGGCAAGGGGAACAGTCGTTTTAAAACCCCCACTCATCAAGCCCCCTTTCACTGCACTCCAGGGACTTCGGGCGAAGAAAGAGAGATAGAACTAGAATTGAAATTGATCGCCGATATAGGACTTGTCGGTATGCCCAATGCAGGAAAATCGACCCTTATCTCTAAATTGGCCTATATCGAAGTAAAAATTGCCCCCTACCCCTTCACAACGCTGCGTCCCAATTTAGGTATCCTACACTTCCAAGAAAAATCGCTTCTGATCGCTGACATCCCCGGCATTATCGAAAAAGCGCACCAAAATAAGGGACTCGGCTTTGCTTTCCTACGACACGTTGAAAGGACAACAGCACTCGTCTTCGTTATTGAACTCGCCCCTTATCAACAGCGAGATCCCTTTCAAGAGTTTCAAATCCTAGTCAATGAATTACAGACTTATAATCCAACCATGCTCGACAAACCGTTTCTCGTCGTTCTGAATAAGATTGACCAAGAAGGAGCGGAGGAACTTGCAGCGCAATTTCGCAAAGAATATCCCCACAATCCAGAAACGTTACTGGAAATCTCTGCTCTTCACGAGACAGGACTCGCTGAAGTAAAGGAAGCGATTCGAAGATTGTGTTTTTGCACAGTCGAACTGTAGAAAGTAGACTCATGTTACATCCCCCCCCCCCCCCGCACTCTACTTGTGCGTGCAGCAGTTCCCTCTTCAAAAACTGAGGACTAGCCCAAAATTATATCGCGAATGGGTGGGATTCTCAAAACCGTTGTGCAATACCTGAATTCCATAATCGAACCTGACGGAGACATAGCGATCGATCTGGTACCTTACGCCAGGCCCTACAGACGCAAGACTTACTGTAGAACTTGTCCCCGCGGAGGCGTTGTGATTATCCCCGAGACCGTAATCGAAAAATGCAAGAAAATAGAACTCGTCAGGCAATTGATGAGACAATCCCGCGAATTTAAGAATACTGATATGCGGCGATTGTAATTCCAAATTCAATAAGAGGGCGTTATCTACGCTCACAATTCGCTCCTCAAAGCCCCGAACCGCATTGTAGCCTGCTAAAGTAAACTGTTCGCTCGGCAACAGTTTTTTGGTCGATGCCTGTGCATTGATGTTGTAGTTAAACCAAAAGCTATTTGCAAACTGCTTCGCAAAGGAATGGGAGAGCTTGCCATAAATATAATAGGGGGAAGAACCTGTTCGAAATGCTTGATATTTGCTCGTTCTATTATTTGTCGTCATCCCTCCTGGATTACCATAGACCTCAGCCACTACAGCCATCTTGATCGAAGGACTGCGATAACCGAGATCATAGCCGATCATGAATTGATCGATGTCTACTTGGTTATGGAAGACCTCGACGCCGCCTGTTCTTATCTTGCCGATCACCTGTTTGAAATCATAGCCGAAAATGATCTCCTGTAAAAACGAGGTATTCGTAATGAGGGGCACCCGATACCTTCCATCCACTTGCCAGCTGATCGATTTTTCCGCATTACCATCCGTCAACTGCGGCTCTACTTGAGAATATCCGCCATAAAAAATCAATGTTTGGCGCTTAGGACAAGGCACTCTACAAAGCGCTGTATGCGCTATGAAGCGATTCCAGTTGGGAGAACAGGTAAATTGATAAGAAAATTCGGAATCATCCACGATGGTCTTGCCCAAATTGATCCCAAAAAATAGCCGATCCCTTTCTGTTGCTATTGTCCCCGTATTATCCGCCCCCATATAAAACCGATAGGGCCACCGATCGATCGTTGCCAGTTCTATATCGACAATCCCTGGTTTTGTGCCTGGCCGCAAAATCGCATCGGTTCTTCGAAAAGGGTTTTGGTTTATCCGCGCCAGATCCTGGACAAGAGTCACGCCCTCGAGAAGCTGCCCTGATTCTGTCCGAATCTGCTCCCTCAACCTGCTAGGTAAGACATGCCGATTTCCTTTGAAAGTCACATTGCCGAGCAACCCCTCACTGACGATCACTTGAAGAATTCCCTGCGTAAAATTTTGGCGCGGGATGCTTACAATGACAAAAGGCTGACCTTGCGAACGGTAGAAATTTACAATCTGCTCCTGGAGACGTTCCAGAGTCTCCTGAGTCAGCTGTTTTCCTATATATTCAGCAGAAAGCCTCCGCAGAAAAGCCGGATGTTGATTGAGAAAGCCTACCCGATCCGCCACTACTGCACGATCCCCCTGTTCAGGATCTTTACGCACTTGATCTAAGCGGTCCACTAACAATAAACCTTGCAAGCAATCCAGCAGCACCGGAGCGCTGACTATAGCTTCTCTCTGAACGCTATCCATCAGCACATCATCCGCCATCCCCCATAAAGGAAGACCCAATGTGAAAATAAGAAGTGTATTTTTACGTTTCCAATTCATTTAGGATACATCTCTTGGAGTTGTCGCATAGCTGTTGGATAGAGCCAATAAGGGCCATATTCAAACTCTTGGTACGAATCGAGAATACGTACAGGCTCTCCCGATAGGGTCCAATGGGAATAATACAATTGGGAAGAGGCAAGCCATCGCACAACTCGCATGTGCGGTTCTTGGAAGGCATTCGATGCCAAGGCGTCACACGCTTTGGCAAAAGCCTTCTGATCCACAATAATCGCAAATTCTTCTTCGAAAAATCTTTCCGGAATCAATGTGCGAACCTGCTGCAACGATTGTAGCCCTATATTGAGATCGTGCAATACCGTTGCCGATAGCAACATCGGAAAAAAAAGAACCCCGCATAGGCCACGCCACATCATCTTCCCCCAAAATAAAGAACGTAAGAGACTGTGATACTACAAATTTTTTAATCAGACAAGGGTGTCTCGGCAGGACTCAGTTCCACCGCAAAGACGCCATTGCTATTTTCTCCAAATGCATGGGAGAGCTATAAAGCATAGGCGATGCCTAACCCCACGGTGAGGCCACCTACCTGGATCTTTCTACCATAGACATTGGTTTGGGCAGGACGGACGTGAACCATGCCATAGGAATATTCTCCAAAAATATCAATCACTAGATGAGCAACGGGAGAAACAGTAAAACCCCCATTCACGAACCCACCAATCCCATTTTGATTGATCATCTTATCCACATAAGAGGAACGATTATGGGCATGAACATAAAAATAGCGCGGACCTATAGCGAAGTAGTATTGCATCGTGGAACAGATCGCAATAACGGGTTTCAGCCCAACACTCACCGGCAGTTCCCAAATACTTGTCGTTTGACTCATATTCAATGATTTTCCATGCCTCTGTAAATACTCAACGCTGCCATAAGCATGCAGCCACGCAGAAAGCGGATACGACCCGCTAAGCTGCAGGTCTAATCCTCCTCGATTGTAGATCTTGCGCAGTTTGGCATTGGAGAAAGAGAAGTAGCCCCCTTTGATCTCTAATAATGGCTTTCTGTTAATTTTCTCTGTGGAGCTCATCTCGTCGGCTTTTTGCAGAATGGGCGAGCCGTCGCCCATTCTAGGCTCGGAAACAACCGCCTCTTCAGCAACACTTTCCGCTTCTTGGGAAGATCGAGCAGGCTCACTATAAGGCAAAGATGCCTCTATCGCCGGCTCCAATATGTTAAACTCTTCAGGGGAAGATGAAACATCCCCTTCTTGGCTCCATCCTCGCACCGCACAAGCGATCAAAATACTGACAATGCAAAATCTCATGCTAATCATTCATTACGACATTGATGGGAGCACTTTCCTCCCCTATGGAATCAAAAGCAGCAACGGAATACAGCACCCTTGTTCCTCTCCTATTATTTTGATCCACATATTCGAAGATGGAGCTACTGAGAGTTGCAATCTTGACCCCATCACGATAAATAAAATAACCCGCTGTTCCAGGAAATGTGCTCGCTGACCATCTTAAACTAGTGAAGTCCTCAAACACCAACCCAAAATCATTTGTCTGCTGCAGTCCTGTGAGATTCCTTGGCGGTGTTTGAGGTGTAATTGCAATTTTATAGGGAGAAGAGAAAAACCCGATGGCTGTACCTACTATAGGGGGAGTTACAGAAATATCTAGCGGGGTCACAGTACCATTCCCATCATTTGTTACATAAGCAGTCTCTCCATCCGGGGTGATTGCAATACTAAGAGGAACGGAGAAACCCGTAATCGGTGTAAGAACTACGGGAGAACTTGTTGTTATATCGATCGGAGTAACGCTATTGCCTGCATAATTTACAACATACGCGGTATTTCCATTAGGAGTAATAGCAATTGCAAGAGGATTACTAAATCCTGTTATTGAAGCGAGCGGTGTATTATTTCCTGTATTGACCGGGACAACGCTGCCACCAAGATAATTGGCAACATAGACAATCTCCCCATCAGGAGCCATCGCAATTCCCCGAGGAACAACAAAACCCGTTATCGTCCCTTCAATGGTATTATTTGACAAATTGATCACCGCCACGGTGTTATTACCATCATCCGTCACATAGGCAGTACTCCCATCAGGCATAATTGCAATCTCTTGAGGAGAAGAGAATCCTGCTATTGCTGTGGTAGTATTATCGGATAGATTGATCGCGGTGACAGTACCCGCCGTTGAATTAGTTACATAAGCAGTACTTCCATCGGGTGTGATTGCAATGCCTATAGGAGTAGAAAACCCGGAGATCGTTGCCTCAATCGTATTATTCGCCAGATTAATCACCGAGACGGTTCCGACACCCCCGGTGTTCGCAACATAGGCTTTTCTTCCATCCGGGGTGATTGCGATGCCGATAGGCGCGGAAAAGCCTGCGATCGAAGACTCGACAACGTCATTCAGTGTATTAATTAACGTGACAACAACACCTCCAGCATTGGTAACATAGGCAGTATTTGCAAAAGCAGCAGTAGAGAACCACAAGACGCCTGCATAACACATACTGTTACTCAATAACCCTCCATAGAACTTTCGAAAACTAGTCTGCTTTTTCATCAAATTTCTCAACCCTATACCGAACATGATTCAAGCATTGGGATTTCGGCTGCGTCAAAGTGTCTAGGTGCAACGATCGCAAGTTGCCCTCACATTTCTAATACTGGACAACTTACGATGATACATAGCCCGCTTGACCTGGCCCTGAAGGGCCTGGATCGCACCAAACTGCCTGCTTAATCGGCCACACGATATATGAAAAAAAATTTGCAGTCTAGGGAACTGTGTAAAATACAGCTAAATGATGAGACCGTTGCATAACTCCCCCTGATCAGCTAAAACATTTCCCCTTCATTAGACCTCTTGCGTAACTAATGGTTCGTTGATTTTCTGGATTATTTTGGCCGATTTTCGACTTCAAAATTGGGGAGAAATATACTGTTGTCGATTTTTGGTCTCGGAAGAAGCCGCCTTCTGACAAAACCACATCTTGGCACTGATTAGACGGGCATCGCCTGGTTACGCAACGGTCTCAGTATTGATGATTTTTTGCATTTCGATCTCAAAGAGGCATGATTCACAAAAAGTCGAACCCTTGGAGACCCACTTGCAAGGAAAACTCCAACTGTTGTTCGAACGCAGCATAATCTACAAGTTCTGACGGAAGATCAATTTGACAGAAGCAAGTACGAGCCGAGAACAGTT
>JACRBF010000036.1 GCA_016213175.1 Chlamydiia bacterium | reverse complement strand
GGCGTAGACGGCGGCGGCTGCAATGGTCACACCGCCTCCTTGCACCAGGCCTTTGTTTAGCAAAGAGGAATCAGCATTTCGGTATCCCATAATCACATTAGAAATAGCGGACTGCACGCATAGGCAGAAAGTACTGGTCATCCCAAAAACGGCTAATTTTGAGTGAATTAATGCATTGCTATATTTATTGAAAGAATTTTTATTTTGCACTGAATTCATACTTAAGTATTATATATGAGATTCTCTTTATTATATATAGAAAAAATGGGTAGCGCTTTGGCAAAATCTTGCTCGTAGCGCTCAACGTGAGATCTCCATAATTTAGGGGCGGGCAATGAAATGACAGCAATTCCTGCTGGCGCCTCATGCGCGCGAGCGCTACACCCATCTAACGCTTCCGAGAGCGGACAAACTGTTGTTGATGCGTCCGGTTTTGACGTCACTGGCCCAAACTTTACGACAGAATTATCTGCAACAGTTTATCATTTAGATGGTTGTGACTCAGCGGGAATTGCTGACCAAATTTAGACATTGAAAAGAACGAATCATTCGAGAATACTGTTCTCCTTCCCGAGGGAACAAACAAGGGGAACTACGAACTACATGGAGAGGACGTTCTTCACATCTCAGCCTGCCTGTGAGGAGAGCGCTGAATATTCGTTCTCTGCGAGTAGTCCCATCCAATGTACGACTGTCGATTGCGCCGAGTCTCTGTTTCAATCATGCCTCTCTTTTCAGACGCACGATGTCGCATGTATCGCTTCTTCCACAGAATAAAGGAGAATCACCTATGCATAAAACCAAAAAAATAGGGTTGCTGCTATTGGCAGGAACCGTCGTTTTCTCTATTTTCTGCACCGCTTTACCCTTGAGCGCAAATCAAAACTCGACGGCTCAAGCTGAGCCTTCATTTGGCGCTCGCTACGAGATTAGCGACCAATTTATATCTGCTAAGGGACAGGCTGAAAACCTGTGGAAAGCTTTCCAAACGAATCGAGAATTCAATCTGTTTCAGCCAGGGAAAACAGACCAAGCTCTCACAGAAGAGTTTGAAGATCTGCACAAGACCCGTACATTCATGTGGACAACAGCTGGATATGAGCGTGCAGAGCACTTGATTGCCGCAGATCTCATCAGAGCTCCTGGATGCGTAGCTTTTGCCTATAACAATACGGTTCCCTACTACAACGCCAGCACGATCTCCCTAGGAAACAAGTACTACATTGCTTGCGAAGGGCCTCGATCAAAAGACATTCCTGCCTTCTTTAAGCTTTTGGCAACACAACATGTCACTCATCTGGTTCGATTGACTGGTTCTTATGAGGCTTGGGCACAAAAATGTCATCCCTACTGGGACGGGTTCATCACTGAATCCAATGGCAATGCCTATTTAAACGTTCCGACAGATCAAGGGGTTTGTTCTATTCAGACGTTCCATATGGATCATTGGAGAGACAATCATGGTGTTGATCCTGAAGAGCTGCTAGCCCTTGCTCTACAGATTCGAGACGGTTTTAAGAAAGACAACGGCTTACTTGCGGTTCACTGCAGTGCCGGAGTGGGTCGAACAGGGACATTTATCGCTGCGTTAGCGATTGTCGATGCAATTGATCGTGGACAACCTTTTAGCATCGAGGAAATTGTTTATCGCCTCTCTCTACAAAGGGTTCACAGCGTGGCGAAGTTTGGTCAGTACATCACTTTGCATAGACTGGCTGAAAGTTATCTAAAACAAAAAGCTTCGACGAGATGAACTCATGTCTCTTTTTAAGCCGGTCTTATTTTTGTGTACCCAGTTTGTCTGCCCGTTCACCTGGGCGGCTTCCAGTACTTCTTGCTTTGTAAAATCAGCGCTGCATCAACGAATACCGCGTCCAATTAAACTGCCGCCTTTGAGGACATGTAGCTCTTTTCAAAAGAAAAACTTTTCTCAATCGACGGCACCTAGTTCTGGAGGTAACACAATGAAAAAAGCAGGAAAAATTGGACTCTTAGCTTTACTTGCTGGAGGACTAGTCACTTCCCTCTGGGCTAGCGATGGATCAGCAGATGCTGCTAAATCTGACACCACGGTAGCTTTTTCAACTAAAGCAGACTTAGAAAAAGCTTTGACCCCTCTCGGCGTAGAAGAGGTATTAGGTCACATTGCTGCCGCTACCGCCTCGAATGCCTTAAATTTTGAGATCGATGGGTCAGTTACTGCAGAGAAAATCTCTCCTTTGCGCAATCCAGGTGTCGGGAATTTATTAAAAACAGAGGTTTATCATACAGGAGCACTCACTGTATTTTGTCCAGAAACTCCTCGTGTACCCCACCATTTGACGATTGCCTTTAACCGAAGAGATATCAAAGGTTTCGCTGACATCACTGGAGAAGAAAATGCTGAGCTGTTCGCTACGATCAAGAGGGTTGCTGAGATTTACAAAACTGTTTCTGTTCGTGGATTTGTGATTGCTCAATTCGATACCCCACAGGACGGTCATTTAGGTCGCTGTGTGGTAGAACTCATTCCCCATCTTCCTGGTTTTAGCGACGTCAAAAACATCGTCGATAAGGTGGACTGCAACCGATATGTTCTTTTCCGTGGAGCAAATATTTCTCCCGTGCCCTATAGAATACGCAAAGCAAGTGTTCTTCAGCAATCCATGTTCTGGCAGGCAGCTTTTCAGAAGCAGCATCCCCCTCTTGTCGAAAGCGATACACAAATTACCTTGCCTTATACCAGAAAGGAATCCCATCAAGCAGAGGCAGAAAAGGTCTTGTTCCATCAATTGGTTGAGATTTTCCAAGATGCAGGGGCTAGAATTTCAAATGTCCCTCTTTTTGAAGCTAGAATGCCTAACCGAGTGCCTGAAACGGTGAAATCTGTCACTACTACAAAATGTGCCTTCTGCGACACGGCCGTGATTGAACGACAGCTGGTTCACGAATATGAAGATGTGAATATTTTTTACAATATACGTAAAGGGGCTAAGCCAGGCTCTTGTTTCCTGATCTTGCCGAAGAGACACACTGAAAAGGTATACGGCCTAAACTCCAGTGAAATTCACAACATTGGCGTTGTAAGAAAAGCCCTGGCAGAAGTGATCAAGGAGACTCATCCTGGATGTGAAGTCATCGTCTACATACAAGATGACCCGGCGGTTGGACAAACAGTATTCCACTCTCACGAACAAGTGGTCGCTGTAGATCCAAAAACAATGGCTTTGACTTGGACAATAATGTCTCTATACCCAAGCGGATATGTCTCGGATGAAGAGATGCTGAAAGTGCGGAAAGAATTTGGTGCAAAACTAGGACAGAAAATCAAGGAGATAACAGTGCAAGAGAAGTCAGCTTAGAGGTTTCAGAGGAGAAAATTGTTATGGATTTGGATGTTTCTAGGAGCCTCTCTTTACATCCAGTATCTCTTTGCTCTGCATGGATTCTCCGGTGAAATGGTCGCAGCCGATTCTCATCTCTTCCGCATATTCAGGAAGCTGCAAAGAAGCCATCCCAGCGCCTCTTAAAAAACTGAATCTCCCTTTCATGGCGCACTGCTGCAGCTCTACTTGTAAAAGTACCGAGATTGCGCCTCTTCCCTGTCGCGGGATTTTTTTTTCGCGAATAAAGACGGTACTTGCCCGAGGTCAATTTTCGAATCATCTCGAACCCCTATTATACAAATGGGGATATAGCAAATAGTTTACGCCTCGTCAAAAAGAAGAAGCGTCAGAAGGCGGAGTCTTACTCCGTCTCCGTCTTCTTGTTGACTGGTGCCCGTTTTTGCTTGAGTGCTGCGTCCCGCACTTTTCTCGCTTCTTGTTGCTTCATCTGTTGAGCCGCCTCCGTCTGTCTCTCCTCCACAGAAGATGCGCGACGCCTCGGCGTTCCTGTTGTAGGGATCGTGCTAGGGTCAACAGGCTTAGATCGCGTATCTGGCGCCGCTGAGTCAGGCTTTTCTGGCGCGACCTGCACAACAGAATGTCTATTGAGTTGCTTCCTCCCATGCACCACGACCGGCGCAGGTGCAGGTGCAGGCGCAGGTGCGTCCTCAGACCACGCTACGCGCGACTGCACCGGAGGTCCTGAGGGCTTACGTCCTAATGGAGCAGGTTGTGCCGGCGGCACTACATTGCTACTTGGTGTTACTGATTGTTGCAGGGCAGAGAGCGCTTGAGCGGAAGTTTCCCGTACCCCTGAAGGGGGTGACGATTTGGGGGACTTCCGCGGGAGCGGAGAGATAAGAGAGACTGACTTGGGTGGCTCGCTTGACGAAGAAGCGAGACTCCCCGACGTGCTCGCAGTAAATGGCGAGACAAAGTCGGAAGACGACGTTGACGAACTCTGCACCGATGACGATGTTGATGATGATGCCATTAAGACGTTCCTTTGAAGTCCAAGAATCCGACGCACCCTTGCATCAGGCTCTCAAAATATCGTTTTTAAGGATCCAAGCTTATCACAATTGTCCATTATTTACATAGCTTTAAAGAGTCACGCTCTGGGATGCGCTTTGTCGTAGACTTCTTGTTTGAGCTTTGGCGATACGTGCGTGTAGATCGTGGTCGTTGATAGGGAAGTATGACCAAGAAGGGTCTGGATTGTCTTGAGATCCATCCCCTTTTCCAGCCAGTGGGTGGCAATGGTGTGGCGGATCGTGTGGGGCGTAATGCGATCAGTAAGGCCGCTCGCTTTCAGGTAGGCGGCAAAATTGCGATCCACGGAACGCGCGGAGATCCTGCCGCCCCAGCGATTCAAAAACAGCGCTGCGGGATCTTTTTCTACGCGGCTGCGCTCGGGATGTTGTAAATAGCGTAAAAGCCATTCAGAGGCCGTTTTCGTAATAGGGGATTGCCTCTGTTTTTTTCCCTTGCCGAAGACATTCAAAAGCTGGTTGCGCACATCGAAATCGCGCCGATTTAATCCTACAAGTTCGCTGAGGCGCAACCCTGAACTATAGAAGACTTCCATGATGACGCGATCACGCAATCCTAAGTACGAAGATAGATCGGGCTGCTCGAATAACAACTCCACCTGTGCATAGGAAACAGAGACAGGCAGTTTTTTCCCTTTTTTGGGATTTTCGATCGCTTCGAGCGGGTTGTCATCCACAAGTTTTTCTCGCATCGCAAATTTATATAGACCTCTAAGGGCGGAAAGGAAGCGCAGAACAGTCCGCGTGCCCGATCGTTTTTCATGAAGATGCGCCAAATATCTACGGATCAATCGTTTAGATATTTTACCTCTCTCCTCCTTGCAGATGTCCTTCTCTGCAAATAGAGAAAAAGCGCTTAAGTCGTGCCGGTAGCCCCGCAGCGTATGCTCAGAGGCTCCCCGAGAGAGCTTTAGGTGAGTCAAAAATTTCTCATAGAGATGCGCAATCATTAGACCTCTTGCGTAACTAAGGGTTCGTCGATTTTCCGGATTATTTTGGCCGATTTTCGGCTTCAAAATTGGAGGGCAATATACCGCGCGATATTGCCCCCCAATTTTGCATCGAAAATCGGCTCAAAAGAACAGGAAAGTCGACAGAACCTTAATTACGCAGTAGGTCTATTGTCAATTCTCCCTCTCTTATGCTACTATAGCCGGTAAAATTATGATTACCCTAGAAAATATCTCCAAACGAGTGGGCAACCGCACCCTTTTTGAAAATGTGACCTTCACCTTCAATGAAGGGTGCCGTTACGGCTTAACGGGTCCTAACGGTTCTGGCAAATCAACCCTTTTGCGGATTGTCATGGGGCTTGAATCGCAAAATACGGGCATTGTCTCCCTTCCCAAAAAAGTGGGATTTCTCAAACAGCGGATTGAGGATTTTAAAGATTTTTCAGTGGTCAATACGGTCATCATGGGAAATACCCGCCTCTGGAATGTCCTGCAAGAGAGGGATAGGTTATATGAAGTGGAGATGACTGACGCGATTGGCCTCCGCCTTGGGGAAATTGAAGAGGTAATTGCCGAAGAAGATGGCTACTCCGCGGAGGCAGAGGCAGAAGCTCTTCTCATTGGGATGGGGATACCGGAAGAGTTCCATGGGAAAAAAATGCACGAAATCCCGACAGACCGTCAATTTCGAGTACTCCTCATCCAGGCTCTCTTCGGCAATCCTCATGCGCTTCTCCTTGACGAGCCGACAAACCACCTCGATCTCGATTCGATCGCTTGGCTTGAAGGGTTTCTCCGCGACTATCACGGCACCCTCATCGTCGTCAGCCATGACCGCCATTTTCTCAACGCAGTGTGTACCCATATCGCCGATATCGATTACGACACGATCATCACCTATCCGGGCAATTACGATGCGATGCTCGTCACAAAAACTGCTGTCCGCGCCCGCGCAGAAGATGAGAATAAGGCCAAAGAAAAAAAGATCTCCCAGCTGCGCGAGTTTGTTGCCAAATTCGGAGCTGGCACACGCGCAAGCCAAGTCCAATCCCGCGTTCGAGAAATCGATCGTTTACAGCCAATGGAACTCAAAAAATCGAATATCTCCCGCCCCTATATCCGCTTTGCCCTTCCGGAAAAGCAGTCAGGACAAGTGGTATTAAAAGCGGAAAAGCTCTCCAAAGGCTATGGAGAGGCGCCTGTCATCCGTAACGCCTCTTTTGAGATCCACCGCGGCGATAAAATTGCCGTGATTGGCAATAACGGGAGAGGGAAAACCACGCTCCTGAAACTCCTTGCAGGCGTCTTCCAGCCCGATATCGGCCAAATTGCGCTCGGTCATGCAGCAGAGATCGGATACTTTCCGCAAAACCACGGCGACGTGCTCAATAAACACTCTGAAGAGACCGCTTTCGATTGGCTTAAATCGCGCAAAACAGTCGTCTACGATCAAGATGCTCGTGGCGTGCTGGGCAAGATGCTCTTCGGCGGCGACGATGCGTTTAAGCCTGTACGCACCCTGTCTGGTGGAGAGACAGCGCGCCTTATCCTCGGCGGTCTTATGATCACACAGCCGAATGTCCTCATCCTGGACGAGCCGAATAACCACCTTGACCTCGAGGCCGTCTCAGCGCTTGCCTGGGGGCTCGAAGATTTTAAGGGTACTGCGATTGTCGCAACCCACGACCGCGAACTCATCCACGGCTTTGCCCTCAAAATCATCGCCCTCGAAGAGGATGGACTCCACTTCCACCAAGGCTCTCTCGAAGAATATCTCGAAAAAAAGAAGTTTCAGAAGAAGCCGTTGTAAAACTCCCCGCCTCCGTAAAATCGGATTTTACATTGGGACAAAGTGGACATGGCTCTCGATGTTCCTCTTTGACTTATAAAAACGAAAATCGTTTGAGATCTTCCGCTACGAACGTATTTGGAAATACGGTCCTTGCCTCCCGAGCAAACGCCTCTAACTCACGATACCTTGCAGAAAAATGGGTCAGAATAAGCGTATGCACGCCTGCCTCGCGAGCGATCTCTGCCGCTTGCAGCGCCGTCATGTGTTGATATTCTTCTGCCAAACGACACTCTTCTTGAAGATAGGTGCTCTCGCAGAGAAACATCCGGGCGCCCTTGGCGAGGGTAAGCGCCGATTTACAGGGCCGCGTATCCACCACATAGGCAAAGGTATCCCCTTTCCGTATGTAGCTTACCTCTTCCAAAGAGATGAGACGTCCCCCTATCTCCAAACTTTTCTTCTGCTCTAATTGTTTGACAAGAGGCCCTTCGATCCCCCGTTTTTTAAGCTCTTCCTTGTGGAATCGAATGGCATCTGGCTCGGTGACGCGCCAGCCGATATTTTCTACACCATGATCGAGAAACGCAGCTTCAATCCGGAATTTGCCGTCGTCTTCCACAAGACCTTCTTGGCGCACGGGGTGTTCTACAACATAGATATGTTCGTGGTACATACATGAGTAGCGTAAGCGATCGAAAAATTTTTTCCCGCTTGCAGGATAGTAGCAGTGGATAGGATGAGTGACTTTATCCAGGTTGAGGCGCATTAACATCGAGCCGAATCCCAGACAGTGATCGCCATGAAAATGGCTGATGAAAATTCGTGTCACCACAGGAGGTGCGATGTCTGCAAAAATAAACTGTCTCTGGGTCCCTTCCCCTGGATCGAAGAGAAGCCCCTCGTCATTCCAGCGGAGAAGATAAGCGCCGTGGTTGCGAAAACGGGTTGGCTGTTGGCTGGAGCAGCCGAGAATGATGAGATCTTTGACGCTCATCGAGTTCTCCAAGCAAAGAAGGAAAAGCGTCCGCAAAGCATGCCGAGCACACCCCCCGCAATGTGGGCTGTATTAGCGATATTCGGAGCAAATGCGATATTCGCAAACAGCTCGGAGAAAAAAGAGAGAAAGGTGAGGACAAACATCGAACCCACAAACAGGGCAAGAAACAGGACTGTCGTGCGATTTAAAGGGTATCCTTCCCAAGGCGCTCGCCTCTGGCGCATCCAGATAAATCCAGCAAGTCCCATCACAATGCCTGAATAGCCGAGGAAAAAAGGGCCGCTCATCAAGTATTGCGCCGTATTCGAGCCAATCCCCAGTCCCAGTGTAAGAAAAACTGTCTTCAAAACGCCTAGTCGTTGTTCAATCGGCCTACCCAGCACCCAAAGCCACAGCATATTGAATAGCACATGCAAAAATTCGGTATGCAAGATCGCCGGGGAAAAAAGACGCCAGATTGCGCCGTGACGCACCTGGTAGAAAAGCTCCCCCTCTGCAAGCCTCGCATCCTTGCCATGGGCCTTTAAAAGAAACCAATCGAAAGCTCCGCGCCAAAAAGGGATCGTTTCTAAGCTTTTAATTTGGGTCTGCACAAGAGGCGCGAGATCCTCTGTCCGTGTATTTTCCTCTATCGAATGCTCTTCAATCATCTGTTCAAGAGCCGCAACCTGGGGAGGCAGATCGTACAAGAGAGCCGCCTGGACAGGAGTCATCAGAAACATCTCGGACAGCCCCTCTTCACGCATAGGCATCTCCTGGACACCATTGAGAAAATAGATCATAAAACAGAGTGCAATGACAAAAAAAGTCACAGGCGAGGCGCGTGGACGCGCCCCTACAAGAGTCCCCTCTTCTGAGGCTGCGGCCTCCTGAGGAGCTGTTTCTGTCAAGGCAGAAAGATCAAATTCGGGATCTGCAGAACACGCCTCGAACCTAGCAAAATCGGCCGCAGCCTCCCCTATTTTATCCTCATCGACGATCCATAGTTGGTAGCTAATTTGTCCCGTCTGGGAATCTAAGCAAGGCTCACACCTGCTCTCAATACCCTTCTGCTTTAAGAAAGCAGCGATTTTGCGTGCATCGAAATCGTGATGCAAAATCCCGATCAGCCGCATACTCTATCCCTTCAGGCTTTTGATTTTTGAAACGATGTTGGAGGTGGAAAGAGAGGGAATGCGCTGCACTAAGTGCAATCTCCCGCCACAGGCTTTTACACATTCTGCCTCAACACAGTTGTCCCCATATTCGGCACCATTGACATGAACATCAGGACGGATTTTTTGCAAGATCGTGCAAGGATCGGCCTCCTCAAACCAAGTGACAAAATCAACGCATTCGAGCGCAGCCATCATCTCCAGACGATACGGCAGAGCGATAATCGGGCGATCGGGACTTTTATATTTGCGAATCGAATCATCCGAATTGAGCGCCACAATGAGGACATCTCCTTGCTTGCGTGCTTCATGCAAAATATAGAGATGCCCCGCATGGAGTACGTCAAACGAACCGTTCAGTGTGGCAATCTTTAAACTGCGCGCCCGGAGAAGACGCACTTTTTCCTCGACGCTATTTGGCTCAAGAAGTTTGTTTTTTGGCCACGCGCTTTGCATGGTTCGATCCTTTTTTAGGAGGGAACGCGATCTTGAACACGTCCATATACGTGTCCACAAAGTGCACCTCAACGCCCTTTTTTAAATACTCTGGCAGCTCATCATAATCGCGCAGATTTTCCCTTGGGAAGATGAGTACATTCACCTTCGAGCGCTTCGCGGCAATCAATTTCTCTTTAAGCCCTCCGATCGGAAGCACTTTTCCGGTCAAGGTAATCTCGCCTGTCATCCCGAGATTTTCTCGAATCGGACGGTTCAAGAGCAGCGATACAATCGCAGTCACCATCGTGATCCCTGCAGACGGCCCATCTTTGGGGGTTGCCCCCTCTGGGATATGGATATGGATTTGCGATTTTTCAAAAAAGGGAATGCCCGGGGCGTATATAAAGCAGTGACTCTGCGCGTACGTCCAAGCAATTTGCGCAGATTCTTTCATCACATCGCCCGCTTGGCCGGTGAGCTTCATCTCCGTCTTCTCAGCCGGATACCGCACGACTTCGACGTAGAGAGTAGCTCCTCCCATGGAGGTCCAAGCAAGCCCCGTCGCCACGCCTACCGGATTGACTTTGTAGTAACGATCGCTCGTAAAAATCGGCTTTCCCAGGTAGGTCGTCAAGTTTTTTTCGGTAATGAGATGCGCTTCCGATTTTGACCCGCGCGCAATCTTCACAGCTACTTTGCGCATGATTTTTTTAATATTATTTTCGAGATTCCTCACTCCCGCCTCTCTCGCATACCCATTGATAATCTGCGCAAGAGCCCCCTTTGTAAAAGAGACGTCCTTCGTCTTCAATCCCATTAATTTTCGATTCCGAGGAACAAGGTATTTGCGGGCAATTTCAATTTTTTCCGCTTGGATATATCCAGAAAGGCGGAGCATCTCCATTCTGTCTTTCAAAGGCTCCGGAATCGTATCGAGCACGTTTGCGGTCACAATGAAGAGGACGTTCGACAAATCGCATCTGACATCGAGGTAATGATCCAAGAATTCCCTGTTTTGCTCGGGGTCGAGAACCTCTAGCAAGGCCGAGGCGGGATCACCTTGGAAACTCGCCCCCATCTTGTCGACCTCATCCAGCATGATGACCGGATTCATCGTCTGTGTCGATTTCAACGCCTGCACCATCTTCCCCGGCATGGAGCCAATGTAGGTGCGCCTGTGTCCCTTGATCTCCGCCTCGTCTCGCATGCCTCCCACTGAAAACCGGTAAAATTGCCGGTTCAGGGCCCGCGCTACGCTCTTCCCAATACTCGTTTTGCCCACTCCAGGAGGTCCTACGAGGCAAATGATACTCCCCTTCACGCCTCCCGTCAGTTTACCCACTCCGATGAACTCGAGAATCCGCTCTTTGATATCTTTGAGGCCGTAGTGATCCTGATCGAGAATCTTCTCCGCTTTTTTAAGATCGTGCGTCTCTTGGCTGTAGACGCCCCAGGGAACAATCGTAAGCCAGTCGAGATAATTGCGGCACACGGCATATTCAGCAGACTGAATCTCGAGAGCGCTCAGTTTGTCCATCTCCTCGCGAATCACTTTCATCACATCTTCAGGAACAACCCGTTTTTTAAGCCTCTTTTCAAATTTTTCCGCATCGAGGGTCTTGTCGTCTTTCTCCATCCCGAGCTCTTTCTTGATCGCTTTCAGCTGCTCTCGTAAGAAAAATTCGCGCTGCGTCTTCGAAATCGTCGCCTCGATCCTCTGATTGATCGTGCTCTGCAACCGGCTAATATCGAGCTCTTTTTTCAAAAGTAAAAGGGCCTTATCGATCCTCTTTTCGATTTCAAATGTTTCGAGCACCTCTTGCAACTCTTCGCGTCCTGCCGTCGTGAGCGCAACCGCAAAATCGGCAAGTCTTCCAGGCTCCGTGAAATCGGAATGCCCGAGAAAAATTTGCAGCTCCTCTTTGAAAAGAGGATTGAGCTTTAAAAGCTCTTTGATCGTTGTGATAATGCTAATTGAATAGGCCTTCAATTCTTTGGAAAGATGAGCAAGGGGCGTGTCATCATGATATTTCACTTGAGCAAGCAAATGCTTGCTCTTGACGGGCTTTTCAATCGAGACCCTCTTTTCCATATTCAGAACGACCTGAGCGCCCCCCTGTTCGATGGGGATGATGCGTAAAATCCGCGCGACAACTCCCACTTTGTACAAATCGTCAAAAGACATTTTGTAAATATTGGCATCCTCTTTATGCGTTAAAAAGAGGCCAACGCACTTATGATCCGTTTTAGCAACAATCTTCAATACTTCGTAATAGGCTCCGGGTTCAATGACGATCGGAGCTGCCATACCAGGGAAAAAGGGACGCCGATTCAAAGGAAGAATATACAGCTGCTCGGGATAGGGAAGCGCCGGAATCAAAGCATGGGATTCAGCCTTTACGGAACTGCCTATCTCATCATCGTCAATTAACGAAATATCGAGATTGTCTTCTGGCTTTTCAGGATCGTCTAACAATCGCCACCTCTAACTCATCCAAACAGTATAGCCTACTTATTGACCACATCGCGTCAAAAATCAAGCGAGTTTATCGGTTAGAGAAAAAACGCGCAACTTGATAGACTCTTCTCCATGAAGACCGGTTTACTCTTAGAGACAAGCAGTGATAAAGGACTCATTGCCCTCATCAAAAATGACCGCCCCATCTCCTTTCACTTCCTCGAAGGGGGCCCCGCTCTATCCAAATCGCTTGCCCTTGAAACAAAAAAACTTCTAGAAAACACCCGTCCTGACTTCATTGCGGTAGGCACAGGCCCAGGATCTTATACTGGCATCCGCGTAGGCGCAGCCCTCGCCCAGTCTCTCGCCTTCGGCTGGCAAATCCCCCTCTTCGGCTACTGCAGCCTCTATGCCTTTACCCTCAAAACTGAACAGCCCCACACTGTCGTAGTCGATGCCCGCATGGGAGGCTTCTATGTCTTGCGTTCTTCCTCCATGCGGCCACTCCTCATTCCTCTTCACAACGCGGCAAACACCCTACAGGACGCCTCTCTTTTCGCCTCCCCCCACCCCGCCTTAATTCAAAAACGACTCTCTCTTCCCGGAAAATGGGTAAAAACTGTCCCAGACCCAGATCTCCTCGCCCCTCTTGCCTACCGGCTATTCTTAAAGGGGGATCTTGCCCCCCTCAACCTCGATTATCTCGCTACTCCTTGCTGAAAAGCAGCTGTTTTCCTATAATGGAGCCTAATTTTTAACCCAAAGAAGGAATACGCATGCCAAGCGTCAAGGTTCGTGTCGGAGAGCCCATCGATAAAGCCCTCCGCGCTCTCAAAAAAAAATTGGACAAAGAAGGGATCATGAAAGCCGCGAAAGCGCACCGCTTTTACGATAAACCTTCTGTAAAAAGCAGATTAAAGTCGAAGGCTGCTGCAAAACGAACGAAAACCGCCTTGCGCCGCGGTTATTAATAACCTGATTAGTCCCATGAAAGATTATTATGCCTCTCTAGGCGTCGCCCGCGATGCAACCTCTGAAGAGATTAAAAAAGCGTATCGCAAGAAGGCGCTTCAATTTCATCCGGACCGCAATCCAGGAGATCCTAAAGCCGAGGAGCAGTTCAAACACATTTCCGAAGCTTATGAAGCCTTAAGCGACGAGAATCGGCGCCGTATCTACGATCAGTACGGAGCAGAAGGACTCAAAGGCTCTGCCAATATGGGCGGAGGGACTGGGGGATTTCCTGGCGGCTTCGCCTCTATGGAAGAGGCGCTCCGCACCTTCATGGGAGCCTTCGGCAATGGCGGCTCTGGGGGCCCAAGAGGAGAATCTCTCTTCGACCTCTTCGGAGGCGGTGTTGAAAACGCAGAAGAGGGGGGGGCCCGTCAAGGCGCTAGCAAAAAAACGACCATCCGCGTCTCGTTTGAAGAGGCCGCTAAAGGCACCGAGAAAGAGATCTCCATCAACAACTTTGTCTCCTGCGAAACGTGCCACGGATCAGGTGCTCGCTCCAAAAATGGCATCAAAACATGTTCTACCTGCCAAGGGAAAGGACAGGTTTACCAAAGCAGAGGTTTTTTCAGCATGGCAAGCGCCTGCCCCCACTGTAACGGCGCAGGGAAGACAATCACTGATCCTTGCAAAACCTGTTCAGGCGCAGGCCGCGTCAAGGAAAAACGCCATGTTACCATCCGCATCCCTGCAGGAATCGATAACGGCATGCGGCTTAAAATCAACGGCTATGGCGATGCGGGCGAAGGAGGAGGTCCTACCGGCGATCTCTTCGCTTATATCGAGGTAGAACCTAGCGAAACGTTCAAGCGAGAAGGCGACGACGTCTATCTCGAACTGCCTATCACCTTTGTTGAGGCCTCTCTTGGTTGTAAAAAAGAGGTGCCCACGCCCCTTGGCGAATCTGTACGCATCCAGATTGCCGAAGGAACTCAAAACAACAAGCTTCTTAGAGCTAGCGGCAAAGGCTTCCCCAACGTACACGGACAAGGCCACGGAGATCTTCTCATCCGCGTGGCCGTAGAGACACCGATTAAGCTTTCTGAAAAGCAAAAAACGCTTCTCCGCTCTTTCGAAGAGGTGGAAACTCCTAACAATCATCCCCGCAGAAAGGGATTCCTCGAACAGATCAAAACGCTCTTTAAAGGGTAGTCATATATACCCGTTCCACCTCAAAGGCACCCAAGAAAATCGAATTGAAATCTCCCTAAAATCGAATAAAAAAGCGCGGTCAATATTGACTTAATATTAACCTCGCTTTTTTATTCGATTTGAGAGGATTTGAATCGATTTTCTTGGATGCCTTTTAGGTGGAACGGGTATACATGCCGTAACCAGATGCAGTCGCTAAAATGATACCCGCTAAAAGCTGAATTTTTTTTCTGCTCAGACAGAATGGGGACATTGCATGCACCACGCTTACGTAATAGCTGTTTACAACTCTGCTAAAGCTAGGAAGGGGCAACGCACGAAAAGTCATAAAATCTTAACCAAGCTGCCATTTCTGCATGAGTTTTTGCAGTTTGTTCTTTTTTTTGAGATACTCAAAACTTTTGTTAAATTGGCCTATGAGCCGCGGGTTTTTGCCTTTCAGAACGACGAGACGAATCCCCGATTCATCGAGGGGGAGTGTCGCAATTTTCAGCTTTCCTGCGAAGAGATCGTTCACATATCTGACCGCTGGCAGGCGGCTTAGAAGAGCAGCATCGATCTCTCTGTCAACGACTGCCGTTAAAAGAGAGGGAATGGAACTGTACTCTCGCGCAAGAACGCCCTCCTGCCTTTGAAGCATCACTTCTGCAGGATCGCCTAATACAACACCTACGCGCCTGCCTTGCATCTGTCCTAAATTGACATCGGCAGACTGCTGTAACACGGCAAGCACAGGGCCTAGCGTTAAAACAGTGTTTGAAAAATCGTAACGCGCCTGATTGAAATCATAAAGGGGCAAAGAAGAGAGAATAGCCTCATATTGACGTCCCTCCAATCCTGCTGTCACAGAGTCCCAATTGGCTGGGATACGCTCGAACTCAAGCCCGCTGTCTTTTGCGATCTCTAGAAGCAACTCTTCCATAAACCCATTGACATAGGGTTGCAAATCCCCAAAATCGACCGGATACCAAGTGAAATCGATTCCAACACGCACAGCTCCGTGCGTGCCGCCACCCGGCGCGCCGCAACTCTGTAGCAGAAGGAATCCAAAGCATAACAGAAAAAAGCGTCGTACCATGCAACACCCAAAAGTCCTACAAAGGACTATATCTAGTAAAATGGGCAAAAGGGTTACACTCTAGCGCAAAACAAGGAAAAATGCAACCGCACTCCCCCCTTCTTCTCATCAATTTTGGAGGACCGCGTCACCTCACAGAAATCGAGCCATTTCTCGTAGAACTTCTCACGGATCGCGATGTCATCCGCACGCCATTTCCTGTGTGGCTGCACAATCTGATCTTCAAGAGAACAGCACGCAAACGAGCCCGCGCCATTCAACATGATTACGTACGGATCGGCGGCTATTCGCCTATTTTTTCCGATACCGAATCTCTCGGGGCCATCCTCTCAAAGCGCCTTCAGCGAAAAGTGATCACCTTTCATCGCTATCTTCCCGCTACGCACGCCTTCTCTTTACAACAGATCGAACGTTGCATGGGCCCAGACATCCAAGTCTTTCCCCTCTTTCCCCAATTTTGCTACGCCACAACGGGGAGTATCGCCCGTTTTTTTCAAGAACACCTCTCCTCTAAGAGCTGCGGTCTACTCCGTTGGATTGCATCATACGCTGCTCATCCCGCCTTCATCCAAGCACACTACAAAACACTCAAACGCTTTCTCGATTTCCATCAACTCTCTGAATCGGATACTGTACTCCTCTTTTCTGCGCATGGAGTACCCCGCCTTTTCATCGATACAGGAGATAACTACGAATCAGAATGCATCCAAACCTTTACAGCTTGCATGCACTATTTCCCGACAGCTTTGGGACGCCTGTGTTATCAGTCTAAATTCGGCAAAGGGGAATGGCTGCGCCCATCCACGGAAGAGGCGTCTCAAGACATTCTACAGTGGCATGAGAGACGCAAAAATGTCGTTTTTGTCCCCATCACCTTCACTTCGGATCACATCGAGACGCTCTTTGAAATCGAATCACAGTATGTTCCCCTCATCAAGGCTAAACATCTTAATGCGTATCGATGCCCCGCACTCAACCTGTCTCCTCACTGGATCGAGGCCATCGGACAAATCTTGCAAAAGACCAATTTCCATTCCACTACATCCTTAATTCGTTGACACTATTATACTGAACAGCAAGCTCCGTAAATGCCCTGACTTCCTTGGTTTCCCATGCGGCGGATTTCCCTAGTTCCTGCGCCATCAGGCGGGCAACCCGAGGGGCGATCTCGACCGCTGCCTTTGCATCCAAAAAAAGCGCTCTCGTTCTGCGCGCTAACACATCTTCCAAAGAGCGTGCCATCTCTTTACGCACCGCCCATACCACTTCTACAGGTAAATAGGGCAATCGGGGGTGAAGTAAATGGTTGTGCCCCCAATCGGGATGCTGACGGATGAGCTCTTCAAGCTCCTCTGCATCCGATCCATATTGCGTCCACGCCTCCACCACGTGGTGACCCTCTTGATATCCATGTAAACGCAGCGCCTCGGTCCGGCATGCGGAGACAGGCAGATCCGCAATGGAAATGGCCTTATCGATCACATCTTGCGCCATACGGCGGTACGTCGTCCACTTTCCTCCCGTGACGGTGATAAGCCCCGATTGCGCCACTACAACGACATGATCCCTCGCAAGAGATGCAGTGTTTGTCTTCCCAGCCATTTTGACAAGGGGACGCAATCCTGCATAGAGGCTCAAAATATCAGAGCGCTTTGGAGCCCTATGCAAATAGTGCGCTATGTGTCTCAAGAGAAACTCGATCTCCTTTTCCAAGGGGAGCGGCTCCAATTCCACCGCTTGAACCGCTGTATCTGTCGTTCCCACGAGAAGGTGGCGATGCCAGGGAATTAAAAATAAGACCCGCCCATCCTCCGTACTGGGAATTAACAGCGCCGTATCGCTCGGTAAAAAAGAGCGGTCCAGGACAAGATGAATCCCTTGACTCGGAGAACAAAGGGGGGCAGAGGATGGGTCGTCTAAATAACGGATCTGATCGACGAAAACCCCCGTAGCGTTGATCACAGCTTTTGCCTTGAGTTCGTAAGAGCGCCCCGTTTCCGCATCGGTGGCTATGACGCCGGCGATGCGCTCCCTCTCCTTGAGAAGCCCCTGGACAGGCATGTAGTTGACAACTGTTGCGCCCAACCCTTCCGCTGTCCTAGCAAGAGAGATGGCCAAACGAGCATCGTCGAATTGCCCATCATAATAGATCATTCCACCGCGTAAATGGGTGGAGACAAGCGTGGGCAAGTGAAGGAGAACTTCCTCTTTCGTAAGCATGCGAGAAGGGCGCAAATTGAGCGAGCCGGCGAGAAGGTCATACAATTTTAGCCCGATCCCATAGAACCATTTTTCCCACCACCTGTAAAAAGGGATCAAAAAGGGGAGCGAGCCTACTAAATGGGGCGCGTTTCGATATAAGAGTCCCCGTTCATGCAGCGCCTCCATGACGAGAGAAATGTGCCCCTGCTTGAGATACCTAAGTCCTCCATGCAGCAGCTTCGTACTGCGGCTCGATGTACCCTTAGCAAAATCAGATTGCTCCAAGAGCAGCACTTTCAGCCCCCGTGAAGCGGCATCTACGGCAGAGCCCAATCCGGTCGCCCCGCCCCCGATAATAATCAGATCCCAGACAAGCCCTTGCTGGCAGCGTTGGATCATTTCAGAGCGATTCATTAGACCTCTTGCTCTTTTATATACCGAACGTGGTTCAAGAATTGGGATTTCGGCTGTGTCAAAGCCTCTAGGTTCAACGATCGTAAGTTGTCCCCATATTTCTAATATTGGGCAACTTACGATCGTTGAACCTAAAGAACTTTCACACCAGCCCAAATCCGATTATTGCACCACGTTCGGTATAGGTTCATCCCGAGATGGGACACCCGGCCCTTGAGGGCCGGGTGTTTTCAAAACCGACTTTCTGGAAGCAGGGAGTTTTGCAACTGCCTCTATTCCCACCCCTTGCATCGTTCCACCGCTTGTGACCACCGCGCACGCCTACGAAGAACTTCACTGGAGGCCATCGCAGGGGTAAATGCGCGATCCATCTGCCAGGCAGAGTGCAATTCTTCCTGATCTTTCCATACCCCAGCAGAAAGACCCGCAAGCATAGCGGCGCCGAGCGCCGTCGCTTCTTTATTCTTTGGCCTTAACACCTGCGCGTGGATCAAATCGGCTTGAAACTGCATCAGCAAATCGCTTGCAACCGCCCCCCCATCGACGCGAATCTCTTTGAGCCTTGTCCCCGCATCGCTCTCCATCGCCTCTAGCACATCGGCCACCGAAAAAGCGATCGACTCAAGAGTGGCCCGCGCTAAATGTGCGCCCGTCGATCCGCGAGAAAGACCGAAGATTGCACCACGCGCTTTGGGATCCCAATGAGGGGCTCCCAAGCCTGTAAAAGCGGGCACAAAATAGACGCCTCCCGTATCGGGAACGCTAGCAGCAAGTGCGTTGACATCGGCGCTTTTTTGAATCAGCTTGAGATTATCCCTAAGCCACTGGATGGCAGCCCCTGCAATAAAAACGCTCCCCTCTAAGGCATAAACCACCTCTTTCCCGATCTTCCAACCCACTGTAGAGACGAGCTGGTTACGGGACAAAACCGGTTTTGTCCCCGTGTTCAGCAGTAAAAAACAGCCGGTTCCATACGTAGCTTTCGCCTGCCCTTTTTCAAAACAAGCATGGCCAAAAAGAGCCGCTTGCTGATCTCCCGCAATACCTCCAATCGTAATCGAAGAGGAAAAGAGGTGACGTCCTGTTTTCCCATACACTGCTGCACTATCGCGCACTTCCGGCAATAAAGATCTATGGACCCCTAAGAGCTCTAGCAACTCTTCATCCCACGACAATGTATGGATGTTGAAGAGAAGCGTCCTGCTTGCATTCGACACATCCGTGATATGAAGCGCTCCCTGCGTCAGTTTCCAAACAAGCCAGCTATCTACTGTACCAAACGCAAGCTCGCCCCGCAGCGCCCTCTCCTTCGCGCCCATCACGTGCTCTAAAATCCAGCGGATCTTGGTGCCTGAAAAGTAGGGATCTAGCAGCAGCCCCGTTTTTTCTCGTATCTTCGGTTCCAGTCCCTTTTCCTGTAACTCTTTGCACAAATTGTCTGTCCGTCTGTCCTGCCAAACAATCGCAGGACAGATCGGCTTGGATGTTTTCCGATCCCACACAATCGTCGTCTCTCTTTGATTGGCAATGCCGATCGTTTGTATATCTGCAGGCGTTAAACCCGCTTTCGCGATGGCTTCAACCGCCACAGCATATTGAGAGCTCCAAATCTCCTCCGCATCGTGTTCCACATAACCCGATTTAGGGAAAAATTGGCGGAATTCTTTTTGCGCCGTCGAACGAATTTGCCCATGTACATCGAAAATAAGCGCACGCGAAGAGGTCGTCCCCTGATCTAATGCTAAAATGTATCCCATATCTTCCCCATAGGGGTTTGCATTTTTATTCTCAAATGAATATGAATCTAATTTATGAATATTTTTATCGGGGAACTCCTTGGGACTCTTCTTTTAATTGTTCTCGGCAACGGTTCTGTCGCAACCGCTCTACTCGCCCGCTCTAAGGGGCAAAAAGGGGGCTGGATCGTCATCACCGCCGGATGGGGGTTTGCTGTTGCCATTGCAGTCTACGCAGTGGGCTGGATCAGCGGAGGGCACCTGAATCCCGCTGTCACCTTCGGCCTGATCGCCGCAGGAAAAACACCCCTTTCCGATCTTCCTCTCTATCTCGCAGGACAAATGACGGGTGCTATGCTGGGCGCTCTTCTCGTATGGCTTGCCTATTATACTCATTGGGCAGCCACTCGAAACCCCGCACTAAAGCTCATGTGCTTTTGCACAAAACCTGCGATCTATGCGCCGAAGTGGAATTTTCTCACGGAAGTCATTGCAACAGCCGTTCTGCTCATTGGCGTCCTCGGCATTTTCGACATTCATAACGGGATCGGATCTGGGGTAGGTCCCTACGCTGTCGGCATCCTCGTCTTCAGCATCGGCCTTTCTCTCGGAGGCCCCACTGGCTATGCAATCAATCCCGCTCGCGATCTCGCTCCCCGCCTCATGCACGCATGGCTTCCTATTCATGGCAAAGGCAGCTCCGAATGGGGCTACGCCTGGATTCCCGTTACCGCCCCCCTCATTGGAGGACTGCTTGGAGCCTACATATACCGCTATCTCCTTAGCTCCCTAGTACCCGACCTTAAAAGTTTTTGAAACAATTTCTAGCGTGAAAGAGTGCTAAAATCGACGACTGGAAGGCTTCGCAAATTGCTGCGTATTAATTCAATACGCAGCAATTTGCGATCGACGATTTTCGGCAGTTTTGACGCCGAAATTGATCTGAAAACTTTTAAGGTCGGGTACTAGCCCCTGGGTAGACATCAACGCTCCGAATCAGCCAATACACAAAAAAATTGACTCCGCTCGCAATTCCTAAAATTTTCAACCATTCTACGGCCTCTAAAAAATGGGTTCCAAAGGGAATTTGCATAGGAGGAAAATAGATAACAATCAGCTGAAGCAATACGGAAAAGACTACAGTAGCAAGCAGCCAAAGATTCGAAAAAACAGATAATGGCATCCGAATCAAAAAGAGTAGCCCTAACTCAAGAATGACTAATTCTGTAAAGGCCATGGTTTGTCCTATTACCATGCTTTTTAAAAACCCGAGATGCGCTGCAAAAATTGTACCCAATGCGGCAATCAATCCAATGAAGACAAGCTTCAAGATCCAGGACAACGAAAGAATTGGCTCCGAGATTTTTCTAGGCTTGCTCTTCATGGCTGCTTTTTCAACAGGATCGAAGACTAGAGCAATTGCTGGACACCCATCTGTCACTAAATTGATCCATAAAATCTGAGAAGGCAATAAAATCGCCCAAACTTCCCCAGAAGCACCTGCAAATTCCCATAAAATCCCAAAAAATATGACTAGGAGTTCTGCAAAATTCGCTGAGAGCAAAAACCGAACAAATTTTACGATATTGCTATAAATCGACCTGCCTTCCTTCACCGCGGTTACGATCGTTGCAAAATGGTCATCTAAGATCACCATATCCGACACCTGTTTCGTCACCTCGGTCCCTGTGATCCCCATTGCAATTCCAATATCTGCCCTCTTAATAGCGGGAGCATCATTCACGCCATCTCCCGTCATGGCTACAATGTGCCCATGACTTTTCCAAGCCTGGATAATCCGCAGTTTGTGCAGAGCGCTGACGCGGGCGAAGACAGCCGTTTGCAAAATCATTTTATTAAGAGCGCTGTCATCCAGATGATCTAGCTCCGCTCCTTCTACGGCGATCGAATGCGGCATCATCAGACCTATTTTTCTCGCAACGGCAATCGCTGTTTCTTTATGATCGCCCGTGACCATGACCGGAATAATTCCCGCTTCACGACAAGAATCAATCGCCTCTTTCACTCCAGATCGAGGAGGATCCATCATGGCTACAAGCCCAACAAATTGCAGCTTGTTTTCTAAAGAAGGATCGATTTGCGTTTGTCCTGGCACATCCCTTTGAGCTAAGGCCAGAACGCGAAACCCTTGACTTGCTAAACGATGCTGCGCCGCAAAAATGGCCCCTTTTCTTTCCTCATCTACGTTCTGTTGTCGCCCATCCCACAGACAGCGATGACAAAGGGGCAGTACGGCTTCAAGCGCTCCTTTGACATACAACTGAGAATCATTGCGTAACACGCTCATCCGCTTTCTTTCTGAATCAAAAGGAATTTCCCCTAAAAAAGAAGATGCCTGCTCTAAATCTTTTTTCCACAACCCCGCCTTAGCCGCGGCCACAAGGAGCGCTCCCTCAGTGGGATCTCCCGCAATCTTCCAAAGTCCTTCCTGTTGATACAGCTCTGCGTTATTGCACAAGACTCCGATTGTTAAAGCACAAAGAAGGTCCCTCTCTTGCTGAGGAGCAATGTGTGCACCATGTGCTTGAAAATCTCCTTTAGGTTCATATCCAATTCCAGAGACATCAAATTGCTTATCCCCGATCCAAAAATGGAGAACCGCCATTTCATTCTTGGTCAAAGTCCCTGTTTTATCGGTACAAATCACAGAAGTACATCCTAGAGTCTCAACCGAGGCCAATCTGCGCATTAAAGCATTCTTCTTAGCCATGCGCCGGACCCCCATTGCTAAAGTAATGGTCACAATAGCAGGCAGCCCCTCCGGGATTGCGGCTACTGCAAGACTTAAACTTGTCAAAGCAATTTCCACCACCCCCATTCCTTTCCAAAAACCTAAACAAGAAATCACCGCAACAATTGCTATACATATAAAGATCAACTGCTTGCCTAGCCGATTAAAGCGCACTTGCAATGGCGTTAATTCTATTTTATGCACCTGAAGCGACGCAGCAATCTTCCCCAGCTCTGTTTGTAAGCCGGTTCTGGTCGCAATGAATTTTCCCCTTCCACTCACTACATGAGTACCAGAAAAAACCATGTTTTTTTGGTCTGCAATTGTAGATGCTGCTGATGGCTCAATCCTTTTATGGACAGCGTTAGATTCTCCTGTTAAAGCAGCTTCTTGAATGGCCAGCTGTGCGACATAGAACAGCCTTCCATCAGCTGGCACCAAATCACCTGCCTCAAGTAAAACCAGATCTCCGGGAACAATGTCCGCTGAGGGGATTTCTCGCATTTGACAGCTACGTATCACTCTGGAAGTAGTTACATATAAGCTTTTAAGAGCTTCAAAAGATTTCTCAGCACTATATTCTTGAAAAAAGCTGATGACCGCATTGATGAGTACGATGACACCGATTGCGCTCATCTGAATCCATTCGCCCAGAAGACCCGCAATCCCCGCTCCAACAAGAAGAAACCAAATTAAGGGGCTTGAAAATTGCCGAAAAAAAATGAATCCAATGGAAAAACGCTTAGCCCTTGGGAGTTCGTTTTTCCCACATTCTCTAAGTCTTGAACCTACCTCGTCTTCGTTTAATCCTGTCTGTGGATTGGTTCGAAAATGCGCGCAGGTTTTTTCAATAGTTAATGAACAAAAATCTATTTGATCAGCCTTCATTAGATATACCAAACGTGATTCAATAATATTGGGCAACTTACGATCGTTGAACCTAGAGCGCTTTTCCATCAGCCCAAATCCGATTATTGAATCACGTTCGGTATAATATCTCTCTTGCCTTAGCTAACGCCGCGTCAATATCCGAAAAAATCTGTTGTGCGCCAATGATTCCTATAAGCCCAAATTTTTTAAGATCCTGCCTTGTTTGCCCATGCACTCCAGATAAAAAAAGAATGATGTTATTTTTCTTGCATTGGTCATAGAATTCTTCAAGCGCATACATTCCTGATGCGTCGATTATTGGAACCAAGCGCATTCTAAGAATGAAAATCTTCTGCTCATTAGTAGATCTGTTTAAAAGATCTCTAAACATAGTTGCGGCACCAAAGAAAAGTGGACCTTGAATTTCATAGACTTCGACCCCTTTAGGCACTATTTTTTTAGACAGATCCGCAGGATCCGTTTTTTCAGGAAAATCCACTTGGTTTTCCTGAAAGATTTGCGACAAAGACACGGCCTTTGACATTTGACTCATCCGCTGCATAAAAAGAAAACTGGCCAAAATCATGCCCACAGAAATAGCCACTGTCAGATCGACAAATACTGTCAAAAGGAATGCTGCTAAAAGAATGGCCCGATCCCCATAAGGAGCTCTTAGAAGACGGCTAAAATGACCCACTTCGCTCATGTTCCAAGATACCATCACTAAGATCGCAGCAAGGGCTGCCAGAGGAATTTTGCTTACGATAGGCGCCAAAAGATAGAGAATACAAAATAAAACTAAGGCGTGGATCATTCCAGCCATCGGCGTTTGCGCCCCCATCTTAATATTAGCCGCCGTTCTAGCGATCGCACCAGTCGCAGGAATACCTCCAAAAATAACCGAACCAAAATTAGCGATTCCCTGAGCTACCAATTCACAGTTAGAGCGATGCCTGCCTCCGATCATCCCGTCACCAACGACCGCAGAAAGAAGCGATTCGATGCTTCCCAGAAAAGCGATTACGATCCCATCGGTTACAATTTCTTTAAATTGCCCAGAGGGAATTAAAAAACTTGGAAATGAGGGGAATGGCAAATGTCTTGGAATCGCGCCAAAACGGGATTGAATAGTTTCTATAGGTAAGTTAAAAACCATGCAAAGAGCTGTCGAAAGTACAATAGCGCAGATCCCCCAAGGAAGCCATGGCACAAAACGCCGAATCAATACGATGACTCCCAAGGTCCCAGATGCCAGAGTCAAAGTAATAGGATCAAAAGTAGAAAAAGCCTCGAAATACGATAACCACTTTTCAGCAAAATCAGCCGGCGGCGTCCCCATTTTCAATCCAAAAAAATCTTTGATCTGCGTTGAGAAAATGATCACCGCGATTCCAGAAGTAAACCCGGTAATCAAAGGGTGTGGAACATATTTAATCCAAGAGCCAATCCGACAAATCCCTAAAAGAACAAGGATCAAAGCTGCGATCAACATAGAGAGGCAAAGACCATTATATCCCGTTCTCTGGATGATCCCATATACGATTACAACAAAGGCCCCTGTGGGACCCCCAATCTGGATGCGGCTTCCACCTAATGCGGAAATCAAAAAACCAGCAATGATCGCAGTGTAAAGACCACTTTCCGGGGTTGTGCCTGAAGCGATCGCAAAAGCCATCGCGAGTGGAAGAGCTATGATCCCTACGGTAATCCCAGCTATTAAATCCTTTTTGAACGTTGAAAATCTGTAACCACTACGCAGATAAAGGTACGATTTTGGGATGAATTCATGGAATTTAGAAAAGGACATAAGAATCTCCGAAAGGAGGGTCCTCAGAATTTGCATTCGGAACGAGGAACCCTTGCCGAGAGGCAAGGCCCGAGTGAGAATACGAATTCTGCGGCAAACCCAACGTGGCCAAAAAAAGGAAGAAGAATAACAAAATATTCAAATCATGCATACTAGATGCATGCGCCATTTTCGTCTATTTATCGTCTTGTTGAATTGGAATGGAAAAAGCGACACTCTCGAATGTCTCGCTTCCCTTTCCCACATCCACTCTTTCCCATTTCAGACTGTCGTAGTAGACAACGGCTCAACCGACGATTCAGTCTCGGCCATTCGTGCAGCCTATCCCGATGTTCCACTCATCGAAACAGGGCACAATCTCGGCTTTGCAGGAGGAAATAACCCAGGGATCGAATGGGCTCTTTCCAAAGGCGCCGAGTGGATTTTACTGCTCAACAACGATACGATTGTAGCGCCCGATTTTTTGGACGCTTTTATGGCCTCTGCCCACTCGCAGCCGAATGCAAAAATCCTAGGCGCTAAAATTTACCGCTATCATGCACCCCAAACGATCGATCATTTAGGCGGACTATGGAATCCTTCTTGCGGAGAATTTTTTTCCCCCGCTCAAGGGAAAATCGATGATGGAATCTCTTTCGAACAGATGGAGCCTGTCGATTATGTATGCGGAGCTGCGCTCCTCATGCACAAAAGCGTCCCTGAAACCGTCGGCTTTTTAGAACCCCGTTTTTTCCTCTTTTGGGAAGAGACCGACTTTTGCGCAAGGGCGCGGAGAGCCGGATTTGGCGTTTGGACAGCGCCTAAGGCTAAAATCTGGCATAAAGTCTCCGCCTCCTTTGTGGGAGGGAAACCTCATGCCTACTATTTTTGGTGGAGAAGCCGCCTGCTCTGGGTCTCTCGTAACTGCACCCCGAATGAGCGCAAAAAACTCTACCGCGAAGTACTGCTTCCTGAAATGAAAAAGTCGTTGCGTCATTACGTCTTGAGAAGTCTCCAAGCTCTTGTCACCCATAATGCAGAAGCACGACAAAAAGCCTTGCGCTGCAAAGCAGGACTTGCAGGCATCCTCCATTACGCAATCAAACGCTTCGGCAATTGCCCTTCTTGGCTCACAAATCAGCCCAAATCCGATTATTGAATCACGTTCGGTATGCCTTCCTATGTAGCCTTATCATACTGATTCGCTTCTTGGCAAGCGGCTTGCCATTGCCTCTCTCTTTAAAGTCTTCTGTTGCAGGCGGCGCATCTTCGGTGTTATAAAGAAAGGGAGGTTCTTCCTATGCAAAAGCAGATCATCCGTTTTCTTTCCCTCATCGCGCTGGTTATACTGGCCGGATGCGAATCGAATCAAACGATCGTCAATAGCATCGATGAGCGCGACGCCAACGAAATCCTCGTCTACCTCGCTTCGAAAGGAGTTGAGGCACAGAAAGTGTTAGCGCCCAGCACCGGAGTGGGCAATGCGGCGCCTTCTAACCAGTATTCTATTACGGTTGCGTCCAATCAATCGGTCGATGCGATGGCCATTTTAAATAAAGCGGGATTGCCACGAAGAAAGGGAACAACGCTGCTTGAGCTTTTTGCCAAATCGGGACTTATGTCCTCTACCCTTGAAGAGACGGTGCGCTATCAAGCGGGACTTGCAGAAGAGCTACGCAACACGATCCGGAAGATCGACGGGATTCTAGACGCTAATGTGCAAATTTCTTTTCCTCCCACGCAGACAAATATGGCCCCAGGAGCCACGCAGCCGAAGATCACAGCGGCAGTCTATGTAAAGCATCAAGGCGTTTTGGAAGACCCGAATAGCCACTTGGAGATCAAAATCAAGCGCCTTTTGGCAGGCAGCGTCAACGGCCTCAGCTACGATGATGTTTCCGTCATCTCGGATCGATCGAAGTTTGCCGATATCACCCTGTCCCCTACTGGAGAGATGATTGGACCTCACACATTACAGACGCATGTCGGTATCTGGGGACTCGTGATGACGCAGAGCTCCCTATCAAGATTCCGTTTGATCTTCTTTACTTTCATTTTTCTCCTCTTATTGCTTCTGGCAGCGGTTGGTTGGATGGTCTATTCGTTCTATCCGCAAATGCGCGCCTCTTTATTTAAAAAAAGAGAGTCTCAACCCGAACTGCCGCCTCCTAGCCCATGACAATTTCCAACACAGGCAGATGGGTTCTCAATGTATTGCTCGATCGCGTAGAACCTGAACGGAGAGGAGCGCTTGAAAGCTTTCTTCCTGAACAGGAAAGAGCCTCCTTACAAACACTCTCCTCTTTCGAAATCCAAGAAGAACCTGAAGACACCCCCTTATTGCTGGATAGGATTCATTGGTCCTGGCTGCTCCCTTCTCTACGAAAGAGCCCCCCTTCGGAACAAAAGCTATTTTTAAGCGCTCTGCCCGCGTATGCCTGCGAGCATTTATGCCGAGAAATTGATATCGAACCACCCCAAGAATCTCTTCGCGAGATCGGCAAGGAATTCTTACGCCAAACTCTTCTGGAAGATCTCACCGGCCCTACAAATACCCTCTTGCCACTCGCGTTTCTTCCTCAATCACCCCTGCTGCCCCTGCTCTCTCTCGACAAAAAAACGCTCACCGCGATGGTAGATTCCCTGTCACTCTACGATTTAGGCGCAGAACTGCGGCAAATTGTAGAGACAAAAATTCTCAAAAAAATCTACAGTTTCCTATCGGAGCCGGAGAGGAGTTTTTTGAAACAAGCGATGACGCAAAGCCCGCCCTACCCTGCCATTCGATTGAAACTCGATACCTGGGACGGCACGCAAGCAGCTCTCCGCATTCTCTTGCATAAACGAGGACTTGCCCGTCTCGGAGTGGCTCTTTCAAAACAATCTGCCGATTTTAACCGGCATCTCTGTTACCGATTCGACATCGGCAGGGGCGCTGCGCTCCTGAGATTTGCAGAACAAGAGGCGCCGCAGGAACAGATTGAGGCGATTGTCCACCAGATCCAAGCAATGCTGAGAAACCAGGATACGGCGCTATGAAACTATTTGCTTTGATTTCAGAAAAAGCGGTGCATCTATCCCCAGGCACTAAGCGCATTCCTGCAGACGAATTTTCCACTCTGCAAAATGCCGCCGAAATTTTAGCGCTTGCGCACACGGAAGTAGATACGCTGAAACAGGAAACCCGCGTCGAGGTCGAAAAAGACAAAGAACGAGCCTATCAGGAGGGCCATCAAGAGGGACTTGCTGCATTCGATAAGCACCTTTTTACCCTCAATGAGAGTCTGGCTGAACTGAGAGTCGAGATCCAGAAAAAAATCCTCCCTCTTGCACTGTCAGCCGCTCGTAAGATCGTGGGAGAAGAGCTAAGACTCCACCCTGATCGGATTGTGGATATCGTCTTAAATTCCCTCAAGCCTGTGACGCAGCACAAGAAAATCACGATCTATGTGAATAAAGCCGATCTTGCAGCACTCGAAGAGGCGCGCCCTAAAATCAAAGAAATTTTTGCTCATCTACAGAGTTTGTCTTTGCAAGAAAGAGAGGATGTCGAGCCTGGCGGCTGTATTATCGAAACAGAGGCAGGGATCATCAATGCTCAACTAGAAAATCAATGGCGTGCGCTGGAATCTGCCTTCGCATCCTTCATGAGTAAGCCGTGAAAGCGTTTTTCCTTTTTTGTTTTCTCTTTTTCACCACTGCCGGCTCTCTTTTAGCCCAAAACACTCCGCAACCCACTCCTGCAGGAAGAGCCGTCAGCCAAGCCGTCGCCCAAGACGATCAATTAGGGGCAGTCAACCCCTCCCTCGTCACAAAACTGACCGTCTTAGCGGGCCTTGCCCTTTTGCCCTTCGCCATCATGCTTCTCACCTCCTTTATGAAAATCGTGGTCGTCCTTTCCCTCTTCCGCCAGGCGCTAGGGGTGCAGCAAACCCCTCCCAATCAGGTACTCAATGGCATGGCGCTCATCATTACCATCTACGTCATGTTCCCGACAGGACTTGCCATGTATACAGCCTCGAAAGACGTAATCGATAATTCAGGCTCTAATCCAGTCATGTCGAGCGCCACCTCCTTCTTCGTGATCAACGTCATCGATAAGGCCAAAGAGCCCTTACGCGCCTTTCTCCAGCGCAACACGAACGGATCGCACATGCAGAGCTTTCATCAACTGGCCTATCGGATCTTTCCCGACCCTTATAAAACAGAGCTGAAGCCCAATGATTTCATTGTGTTAGTTCCCTCTTTTGTCACAAGCCAGCTCAAGAGCGCGTTTGAAGTGGGCGTCCTCATTTATCTCCCTTTTTTCGTCATCGACATGGTCGTTTCGAATATATTGCTTGCCATGGGGATGATGATGTTATCGCCTCTGACCATCGCACTGCCCATTAAACTCCTTCTCCTCGTGATGATCGACGGATGGACGGTCCTCATCCAAGGACTTGCACTCTCATTTAGGTAACCGCCACACTATGTTTCAAAACGAAATTTTTCAACTCAGCTATCAAGCCCTCATGCTGATCCTCATCCTTTCAGGACCCCCCATTCTGATCAGCATGGTTCTTGGTCTTTTCGTCGCCGTCTTCCAAGCAGCCACGCAAATTCAAGAACAGACTCTCTCCTTCACAGTGAAATTATTCGCGGTGATTTTAACGATTGTTTTATTGGGTGGATGGCTCGGCGGCCAGATCATGCAATACACGACCACCATCATGACGAGCATCCCCCGCTGGGGCGCTGGCTCCGGATAACTACGATGGACACCTTCACAGCCACCGAGAGCTACCTTTCGCTGCTCTTATCGTTGCCCCATTTGAAGCCCATGACCGTTTTGGCTATCTTCTTTCTCACCCTCGGCAGAATCTTGCCCATTGTCAGCCTCGCCCCTTTTCTCGGGTCTAAAAATATCCCCGGCACCATTCGGATTTTATTCAGTATCTCGCTCGTTGCGATTTTCTTGCCGCAAAATCTGCTGCTCGCGCAGGGAGAGCTTCCCTTCAGCGCCCTATTCATCGGTTATTTCCTAAAGGAGATTACCATTGGCTTCATCCTCGGCTTCCTCTCGATGGCTCCCTTCATGATGGCCCAAATGGCAGGCAGCTTAATCGATTTTCAACGCGGCGCCTCTTCTCTGCAAGTCTCCGATCCCACGACGCAAACACAAACAGGCCCCGTCGGCCTTCTCTTTAATTTCATGCTGCTCGCTGTATTCTTTTCCCTGAACGGCCCTTTTCTCTACCTCAATGCGGTTGCCGATTCTTATCGGGTCATGCCGGTTGATGCCGTATTTAATGCCGCAGTCTTCGATATGCATACCCCCTTTTGGTCCCACGTATTCGGTGGCGCTGGCATGCTGGTGCGCATCTCCGTGCAGCTGGCCGCCCCAGCCCTGATTGGCATTCTCCTCACCGACCTCGTCCTCGGCATCGCCAATCGCTTAGCGCCGCAAGTGCAGATCGTATTCCTCGGCATGGCGCTAAAATCCTGGGTAGGACTCGCCTTAATGACGGCTGCCTGGGGCCTTATGCTCCAAGTGGTCAGTAAGGAAGCCATCAGCTGGATGCAAACCCTGAACTGGCTTGTTGTGCAAATGAAGGCTTAGCCCGCATTTCTCACACAGACCGGAGAAAAGGAGGACGAGATGTTATGCCGGATTTCGAAAATCGCGAGAAGGTCAATATTGCCGCAATATTGACAACGAGCGCTTTGTGAACACCCAGGCATTAATGCCTGGGATTGTAAGTTAGGCCGAGCTTCGACTCGGCCTAACATTGTTTTGAAAATACCCAGCCCTTAAGGGCTGGGTTTCCCGCCTCGGGATGAAAGACGGCGTGACAGATCGTTCAGATTTTCCCGGAATGTGTGAGAAATGTGGGTTAGGTATTCACTGCAAGACGATAGGAATCACATCCTGCAAGACCTGAATAAACTGATCTACCTCATCGCGCGTGTTATAAATTCCGAATGAGACGCGCGAGGCTGTTTGCAACCCGAATTTCCGCAGCAAAGGCTGAGCGCACAGATGGCCGCTGCGGAGGGCAATATGCCTCACATCGAGCAGCGTTGCCAAATCAAGCGGATGCACTCCTTCGATATGAAAAGTAATGATAGGCCCCTTAGAGGGCGCCCTGCCCAGAATGCGTAAATGAGGAATCTCTACAAGCCTCTCCGTTGCGTACTGTAGCAACATCCCTTCATGCACGGAGATGCTTTCCCTTCCTATGTCCTCGATCCATTCCAGCGCGCGCTTCAATCCGATCGCAGACGCAATCAGTGGTGTTCCTGCCTCAAAGCGCAAAGGCGGTTCTTGGTAGCTTGTCTTTTCAAAGAAGACTTGGTCTACCATATCGCCTCCTCCTTGGATAGGAGGCATCTGTTCCAGGAGTTGTTTTTTGCCGTAAAGGATGCCAATGCCCGTGGGGCCGTAACATTTATGTGCGGAAAAGGCATAAAAATCGCAATCAAGCGCCTGGACATCGACAGGCGCGTGAGGCGCTCCTTGCGCACCGTCAACGACGAGCACGGCCCCGTGAGCATGCGCCGCTTTGGCGATCTCTGCGATGGGGTTGATCGTTCCTGTCACGTTTGCGATATGGGCGATTGCTACGATACAGGTTTTTGCGCTCATCATCCCCTCCCAAAGCAACACACCCTTCTCATCCATGGGGATGATCCGTAAAATAGCGCCCGTATGCTGGGCCAACATTTGCCAGGGGACGATGTTGGAGTGATGTTCCATTTCAGAGATGAGAATCTCATCGCCTTCTTTGAGGTGCATGCGCCCATAACTCGCTGCCACAAGATTGATCGCATCGGTAGTACCCCGGGTAAAAACGATCTCTTCTCCATGGGCTGCATGCAAAAATCTGCGCGCAGCCTCTCGCGCGCTATTGTACTGCTCGGTGGCTCTGAGAGAGGCTCTGTAGGCTGTGCGATGCACAGTCGCGTAGTCCTCTGCGTAGAAACGAGACAAGGCGTCAATCACCGATTGCGGTTTATGCGTAGTCGCAGCGCTATCCAAATAGATCAGCTCCGGATGATGGGAAAAAATGGGGAAGTTATCTCGCATCAATGCCCCAAAAAATGCGATTTCATGCTAATAGGAATCTGTTCGAACAGTTCCTCTTGAAATCCCTGGATGAAAAGTTCGGCTGCATCGGAAAGCGAAAGTCCTCGTGATCGTAAATAGAAAAGCTCCTCCTCAGGCAATCTCGCAATCGTTGCGCCATGAGAGGCCTTCACATCGTCTGCGAAAATTTCTAGGTTCGGCTTAGCATGCGCAATAGCCCCGTCGCTTAAAAGCAGCTGATTATTGAGCTGGTAGGCTTCCGTCTTCTGAGCCACCGGCCTCACGACGATTTTTCCCTCGAAACTGGATCTACTTTTCCCGCGCAAAATCCCTTTGTAGTGCTGGCGCGAACGGCAATGAGGCGCTGCGTGTTCAATTCCAATATGGGCGTGGTATTGCACCCTCTCATCTAGATCCCAAAGTCCCTGCAGCAGCGCCTCGGCTCCCTCTTCGAGTAACTGTACTTGAATCGAATCCCTTGCAATTTGGGCGCCCTTAGAGTGGGAAAAGCAGTGAAACCTGCTGCCCCTCTTCTGCGCGCAGCGAAGCGTTTGAAATCTGTGCAAGACTGTAGAGGGCGCCGTACAATCCCCCCAAAAAAGGGACGCCCCCTCTTCAAGAGAGACGTCCGCAAATCCGTTGAATAGACAAGAGCTAGTTTGACTGGCTATTGTCTGGATCAGCTGAATGGAAGAGCCCTTGCCCACAAAAATTTGCAGACGCGGGCACACTGCAGAGGACGTTGTCAGCGTATGATGAATTTCAAGAGGAGTCTCAATGCGTGTATGAGGCGGTACATAGAGAAAGGCGCCACGTCCGTGCCAAGCGAGATTGAGTACAGCGAAAGGGTCTTTTTCCTCTTTAAGACTGGAGGCCATCCGATTTTGCAGTACAACCCCATAGACGCGCATGGCCTCATCGAGCGGTTTACATATCAGAGACGGCGGCAAAGAAGCCCCCTGAAAAAACCCATCTATAAAGCGAATGCCGCCCCCCCCTTCATTCCTCTCTGGAAGCATGAGAGCTGCACTCGGCCAAGAAAAATCTTCCCACAAAACGTATTGAAACGCCTCTTGCCCTCGGCGCGGCAGGCCCATCTTTTGGAATAAGTCCCAAGCGCGCCTTCTCCACCCGCTCAACAAATCGGAGACGCCGGTCTCTAGCCCGCATTTCTCACACATTCCGGGAAAATCTGAACGATCTGTCACGCCGGATTTCATAAATCGCTCGTCGTCAATATTGCGACAATATTGGCCTCCTCGCGATTTTCGAAATCAGGCATCACATCTCGTTCACCTTTTCTCCGGTCTGTGTGAGAAATGCGGGCTAGGAGTTGCATAGAGCGTATCCCTTCTCTTCGAGATGGAGCGCAAGCTCGGGCCCCCCGCTTTGGACGATGCGGCCGTCTGCAAGTACATGCACAAATTGGGGACGAATGAAGTCGAGCAGCCTCTGATAGTGGGTAATCATGAGAAGCGCGTTATCTTTACGTCTTGTTGCATTGACCCCTTCTGCAACAATCCGCATAGCATCAATATCAAGTCCTGAATCGGTCTCATCGAGAATGGCCAGATCGGGATTGAAAAGGGCCATCTGCAAGATCTCATTGCGCTTCTTCTCGCCCCCAGAAAAACCCTCGTTGACGCCTCGCGTCCGAAATTCAGAGCGAACGCCCATTTCCCCCATTTTGGCAGTAAGCAAAGCCTCAAATGCCCCGTCCGCAAGGGACTCTTCTCCCCTTCCCTTCCTCTGCGCATTGAGAGCCGTTTTGAGGAATTGGTCATTGGAAACGCCTGCAATCTCAAGAGGATATTGGAAGCTCATGAAGAGTCCTGCACAGGCCCTTTCTTCAGGATTCATCTCGAGAAGATTTTGTTTCTTAAACCAAATCTCTCCTCTCGTCACTTCGTAGGCTGGATGTCCTGCAAGGGTGCGCGCAAGCGTTGATTTCCCAGCGCCATTCGGCCCCATGATTGCATGGATTTCCCCCTTACCTACTGAAAGAGTGAGCCCCTTCAAAATCGGCTTTCCCTCAACATTTACATGTAAATCGATAATTTCAATCATCCGACCGAATTCTCCAGTTTTAGTGCGAGCAGCTTTTGCGCTTCGACGGCAAACTCAAGCGGCAATTCCCGAATGACCTCTTTGCAAAAACCGTTGACGATCATGTTAATTGCATCGTCTTTAGAAAGTCCTCGCGATTGCAAATAGAAAATTTGCTCTTCGTTCAATTTCGAAGTAGACGCCTCATGCTCAATTTCTGCTGTACTATTGGCGCTTTCGACATAGGGAAAGGTATTGGCGGAACACCGGTTGCCCACCAGCATCGAATCGCACTGGGTGTAATTGCGCGCTCCGGATGCTTTTGGCAAAATCTTGACAAGCCCTCGGTAGCTGTTGCTTGCCTCATCAGCCGAAATACCCTTAGAAATGATCGTAGAGCGGGTATTTTTCCCGATGTGGATCATTTTCGTTCCTGTATCTGCCTGCATCTTTCCGTTCGTCAAGGCCACCGAATAAAACTCCCCTACCGAATAATCCCCGCGCAAAATACAGCTCGGGTATTTCCACGTGATCGCAGCGCCCGCTTCCACTTGCGTCCAGGAGATCTTCGCATGATCGCCCGCGCACAGCCCCCGCTTTGTCACAAAATTGTAGATGCCCCCCCTGCCCGTCTTGGGATCTCCCGCATACCAATTCTGCACGGTGGAATATTTGATCTCAGAGCCCTTTTTCGCTACAAGTTCGACAACTGCCGCATGGAGTTGATTTGTATCAAACGCAGGAGCCGTGCACCCTTCCAAATAGCTCACATACGAATCCTCCTCAGCAATGATCAACGTACGCTCGAATTGCCCTGTTTCCCTCTCATTGATTCGAAAATAAGTCGACAATTCCATCGGGCAGCGAACCCCCTTCGGCACATAGACAAAGGAGCCATCAGAAAAGACGGCCGAATTGAGCGCAGCAAAAAAATTATCCCCAATAGGAACGACTGTCCCGAGGTATTCCTCGATCTTTTCCGGAAACCGTCTGACCGCTTCAGAAAAAGAGCAGAGAACAACACCCGCATCGGCAAGTTTTTTATGAAAAACAGTCCCCAAAGACACCGAATCGAAGACCACATCGACTGCTACGTTGGCAAGCCTCTTTTGCTCATCTAGGGGAATGCCGAGCCTCTCAAAAGTCTGTAAAATCTCAGGATCTACTTGATCAAGCCTCTCCAAGCTCGGTCGAGACTTAGGCTCCGAGTAATATGAGATCGCCTGATAATCGATGGGAGAGTATTGCAAGTTGTGCCACTCAGGCTCTTTCATTTCCAACCACTTCCGAAACGCCTTCAGACGAAAGGCCAACAGATATTCTGGCTCCCCTTTTTTCGCAGAAATTTCGCGTATTGTCTTTTCATTAAGTCCTTTAGGAAATACATCCGAAGCGATGGGGGTGACAAATCCATACTTGTAGTCGGCGGAAGTAAATAACTCATTCTGAGTCGCCATAGCGCAAACACATCCGAAATTAGGTGGATTTTACTAAACCTGGGATAAGGTGTCAATTTTTCATAAATAATTAAAAATCATTGAATTATTAATTAATTTTAAAATAAGTAATAACAGAACTATAATAAACATTGGCGACCTAAATTATGGATTACAATCAATTTCACCAACTCCCCATCCGTTCTAAAAGAGAAATGGCCAACGACGTTGCCCAGATTATTTATTGTCTCCATTTTGGCAAAAACACCTCAGTCAATCTCTTCATCGAAGATCTCAAAACCCGAGCCCTGCTTCTAGACCCGCAAATTGAACAAGACGTACTCATGTTCGTAGCGCAGGTGCAGTTTCAATATGACTACGACCCTTGGCACAAGGTGACGCAAGAGGTGCAAAGAACTGCTGATAAATTACTCGAAGATCTAGGATTCTGTATGAGGAACCTATCCGAATAAAAAGTTTCTGTCGATTTTTCGGTTCTTTTGAGCCAATTTTTGATCGAAAAACTGGGGGCAATATACCATTGTCGATATTGCCCCCAGTTTTTCGATCAAAAATTGGCCAAAATAATCCAAAAACT
>JACRBF010000035.1 GCA_016213175.1 Chlamydiia bacterium | reverse complement strand
TCGTTCGTTTCAGAATCGCCTCTAGGTCTTTCTTTTCGTGCTCAGGTAAAGTTCTTAATGAACGCATGGCGAATAGTTTAGACTAATAAAGATTTTATAATCCAGCTTTTGGGTGCACCTCAAGTGGAAGCACTATAGACAGCTTTGGTTCCTTAAAGCTCGTGTTTGATGACGGACCGCTTCGGACCGTCATCAAACACGAGCTCTCAACTGGAGGAGCGAAGCGACGGAAGGCGAGAGCGGCTTATGTGTGTGTATGGGGGGGGGGCTCTGAACAGTTACAAATTAGGGGGCTATATCTTGTTTTTGATATGCCCCCCTGAAATAAGGGGCGCTCGTACTCAATCATTTAATTATCAAAGAAACTATTTATCCCGCTTTGAATCTGGCTTAGGTTGAGGAGCATCAGGTTTTGATCTATTTGGGACCTCGTAGTCACTCATCGTTGACTGGTACTCAGAATAATCGCTCTCCTTCTCCTTCTTTTGAGACGACGGCTTCTGTGGGAAAGCAGGTCCCCGCTCATAATCTGATGCATGCAATTGCGCGTTAGGATCTTTGCCTCTCATGGGTCTATAGTCATCAGAAGCTGATGATTGCGCCCCCCATATATAATCGTTCGCAGAAAAAGAACCCTTCTCTCCATCCCAATGGCCTTCCTTTATTAACCACTTCAATACCTCTGGTTGACGAGGATAAAAGTACTTAGAGCATTCGATCAAGCGCTCACCATCCCTATAAACCCATCCATCTTCTTTAAACGTTATCTTACCTAGTCGACCTGTATCCTGATTTGCCTTATGTATCGCAGTTCTTGTGTTCTCGGATAAGTGAAGCCCTAACTCATCATGCACTATTGTATCAAGAACTATAGCCTTTGTGAGCGTAATGGTAATACGACTTTCCTTAGCACTTCCGAAGCCACCGAAACCATTGGGAAATTGAAAACCGGAATCATCCTGAATAAAAGATACTGTTCGTCTAGCTCCCTCGCTCAAAACTGATTGAGGATCGGGCGCATACACAGGCGCAGGTACTGGCGCAGGTGCAGGAGCGATCACCGGTGCAGGTGGATTGTAGTTTACGTAATCGGGATTAGGCGCAACAACGGGTGCAGCAGGAGCGATCACCGGTGCAGGTGGATTGTAGTTTACGTAATCGGGATTAGGCGCAACAACGGGTGCAGGTGGATTGCGGGTTATTTGTAATCCCTGTGCCGGTTGACGCACTGGTGCTGATGCAGCGGCAGGAACTCCAGAAGCTGCTCTGACAGTTCTATCAACGACAGACTGCTCCTGACGGCTTTGTTGCGATTCATTGGCCGCACTGGAACGCGTGCCGCTTCCTGAAGGTTTATTGTTGTTTGTAGCACTTGCCATGACTCCACCTCTTCTTAATGATCCCTCTGGATAATTTTCAGAAAAAAATCAGAAAGCACTGTACCTATTCATCAGTAATTCTCGCTAGCAAAATCATAACATGCTGATTTTTAATAACTTTTGGAATAAACCGAAAACATCTGGAGTTTGAACTATACCCGCTCCACCTCAAAGGCACCCAAAGCAAATCGATTCAAATCCTCTAAAATTGACATGGTTCAGCGTGTCACACTCTTGCTTAAAAAAAAGAGGGTGCTTATAGTGGATGGCTTTACAAAGTGCGGGCGTAGCTCAGTGGTAGAGCATCACGTTGCCAACGTGAGGGTCGTGAGTTCGAACCTCATCGCCCGCTTTCCTCAAGTTTTTCCGTGGAGTAAATGTAGTGTCCCAACAAGTCCAACTCGAGCCAAGCGAATTCAAAAATGAACAATTGCACGCCGTCATCGTCCCTAAGAATGCATGCCGCGTAGAAATGAGAGTTTGGGTAACGCCCGCCTTCGTCGAGATGGCAAGGCGTGAAGCGGTCAAAACAGTAGGCAAAGAGGTTATGCTGCCTGGGTTTCGGAAAGGCAGAGCTCCAGAGCAGTTGGTACGAAAAAACTTTGCCAAACAGATCGAAAAGCAACTGCATGAAACTCTCTCTAATTCAGCCTTTACGGAAGCGCAAAAAATGGCCCGCGTCCCCGTACTCAATCGACAATCGACGGTCACCTTCGATCTCCAAAAGATGACTGAAGAGGGCGCCGAAATCTTATTCCGATTTGAAACAGAACCCCATGTCCCTTCGATCGATCCTAGCCAATTCCAACCCCAGCCGATTCCTCGCTCTGAAGTGGGTGAAACACAAATTGAAGAAGCCGTTCGGCAGATGCAGTTTTATTTTGCCAACTGGACTACAGTAGAAGATCGTGGCGTTCAAGAGGGTGATTACGTCATCATCGACCTAGATGCATTGGATAAAGAGCCCTTCGAAAGAGTCTTCAATGAGGTGCGTTGTGAAGTGTCTAAAACACGAATGGCCGAATGGATGCTCCGCTTGATCATTGGAGCTAAAGTAGGCGCCGTTCTGGAAGGGATCAGCGAACCGGATGCGAATGCCACAGAAGAGGAGAGAAAAGAGTTTAAGCCGCAAAAAGCCCGTATTACTCTAAACCGCATTGAAACGGTTCTACTGCCCGCTTTAGATGATGCGTTCGCTCAGAAAATGGGCTCCCCCAACGTATCGCAAATGCGCACATCCATTACAGAGCGCCTGAATCGCCAAGTAGATGAGCATGTACGAGACAAGATGGCAGATCAGATCAATGCATTCCTTCTGACGACTTACCCTTTCGAGCTGCCTCAGTCCCTGATTAAAACTGAGATCGATCACCGCTTCCACCAACTTATGCAAGATTCTGATTTTCAAGAGGCATGGAAACAGAAGGATGCAGAAAAGAAAACACAATTCATCGAAGAGATCTCTCTTGAAGCATCTAACGCCTTAAGACTCTTCTATTTGTCGCGCCATATTGTCAATGAAGCGAAGATTGGAGTCTCCCATAAGGAGGTACAGGACGAGGCTGTTGCCACACTGCGCGCTCAGGGTTCTTACGACACTCCACTCGATCAGATCTCAAAAGAGCTGTACGCACTTGCCCTATCTAAAGTCATCCTGACAAAAGCTCAGGATTTCATTTTGAAAAAGCTTGACCCCGCCCTCAACGTGAAGATATAACCATCTCAGAGAAGAGAGGAGAGCTGTAATGTCTTTAACCCCTTATGTGATCGAAGATACGGGACGCGGCGAGCGTTCTATGGATATTTTTTCCAGACTCTTGAAAGATCGGATCATTTTTATCGGCACAGACATCAACGACCAAGTAGCTAACGTCGTCGTCGCACAGCTGCTCTTCCTTAAGATGGAAGATCCTAAAAAAGACATTAATCTCTACATCAATTCAGGGGGGGGGCTGATCACTGCGGGTCTCGCAATCCTCGACACAATGCAATTCCTCGGATGCGATATCAACACGTATTGTATCGGACAAGCAGCTTCCATGTCAGCACTTCTCCTTGCAGCGGGCACGAAAGGGAAACGCTTTGCGCTTCCTCATAGCCGCATTATGCTCCATCAACCCTACGGAGGCATCGGCGGTACATCTGAAGATATCGCACTCCAGGCCAAAGAGATCCTTGAACTCAAAAAAATCACAGCCCATTTAATGGCCCGTTTTACAGGACAGCCTATCGAAAAAATCTCCGAAGACTCTGAAAGAGATTTTTATATGAACCCAGAAGCTGCTCTCAAGTACGGCCTCGTGGATCAAATCGCAAGACCTCCTACCGGCAGCGAAAGCGGTGTCGAGAGAAAAGTACCAGCGCTGAATGCATGAACCCCCTGATCCGATGAAAAAAAAAGCAGACCTCACCGCATGTTCATTTTGCGGACGCACTGAAGACCTTGTAGAAAAACTGATCTCGGGTCCAGGCGCCTATATTTGCGAAAAATGTGTGGCGCTTTGCCAAGACATCATCCAGAAAAAACCAATCTCTTATGAGATGAAACTCTTAAAGCCCAAAGAGATCAAACTCCATCTCGACGAGTATATCATCGGCCAGGAGAATGCCAAAAAAACGATCTCGGTTGCCGTCTATAACCATTATAAGCGCATCCGCTCTCTGGGAAAACAAAATGACATCGAATACAGCAAATCAAACGTCCTCTTGATCGGCCCTACTGGCTCTGGCAAAACGCTTATTGCTCGTACCCTTGCTATGATCCTTGATGTTCCCTTTGCTATTTCGGATGCAACAACGCTTACTGAAGCGGGTTATGTTGGAGAAGACGTCGAAAACATCATTCTGCGTCTGTTGCAAGCAGCCGACTACGATGTCGCCAAGGCCGAGTATGGAATTATCTACGTCGATGAGATCGATAAAATCCGCAAGACTACCAGCAACGTCTCGATCACGCGCGATGTCTCCGGAGAAGGTGTCCAACAAGCGCTTCTCAAGATTGTGGAAGGCACTGTCGCTAACGTACCTCCTAAAGGGGGCCGCAAGCATCCCAATCAAGAGTACATTAAAGTCAACACGCAAAACATCCTCTTCATCGTCGGCGGCGCTTTCGTCCACCTCGACAAGATGATTGCAAAGCGGCTTGGCAAGAGCACGATCGGTTTCGATGCTGCCAATAAGAGGGTGTTTGACGCCAACGAAACCAACTATCTCCTCTCCAAAGTGGAGCCCGAAGATCTGATCTCCTTTGGCATGATCCCCGAGTTTGTAGGACGTTTTAACAGCATCGCCAACTGCAACGAACTCACTACAGCGGATCTCGTTGAGATCCTCACCAAACCCAAAAATGCGATCATCAAACAGTATATTGCTCTCTTTGCTGAAGAGAATGTCAAACTTGAATTTTCCGAAGAGGCGCTTCAAGCGATGGCGCAAAAAGCGAAAGATACGGGAACAGGGGCGAGAGCCTTGCGTATGATCGCCGAGAGCATCCTCCGCGATCTCATGTTTGAAGTCCCCTCTGACCCTTCCATCAAAGAGATCCTCGTAGATAAAGAGAGCGTGACCATGGGAGCGCCCCCTCAAATCGTCCGTGGATGATCCCTTCGAGCCCATTGGGACGCTTCCTATCCGATCCAGTGCACATTGTTGGGCTAAAAAACTTTGTGGATAACTCGACTAGTTTGGCCTATGGCCAAACGTCCGAGAGCAAATAGGATAGGCCAGCAGGCTAAAAAAGTTGCAAAGTCGAGGATAAGGAATCGGGATGAATGAGTCCTTCTGGATTATCGATCAACTCGTCCAGCAAGGAGTGACGCACTTTTGCATAGCTCCAGGCTCTAGGTCGACCCCGCTCGTCGTTGCAGCGACGGAGCACCCAAAAGCTACCACTCTTGTCCATTTCGATGAACGGGGACTTGGATTTTATGCTCTCGGATTCGGTAAAGGGGCAAAACGTCCCGCTGCCGTGATTGTCACTTCGGGAACCGCGGTGGGCAACCTTTTACCCAGCGTGATGGAAGCCTTCCACAGTTCTACCCCTCTCCTCATTCTGACGGCAGACCGCCCTCCTGAGCTACATGATTGCGGCGCCAATCAGACCTGCGAGCAGGTTAAGCCCTTTACAAGCTTTGTCCGTTGGCAAGCGAATCTCCCCCCCTCTCTCAATGAGCGCTATTTTAGGTCCATCGCGACCCAAGCGATCGATTACGCAACAAAAAATCATCCAGGACCCGTTCAATTGAACTGCCAGTTCAGAGAGCGGCTCTATGCCTCCACACACCCCCAACCTCAAGGCGCTCCCGTTCCCCATTTTCCAACGCGCCTGATCCCCTCGCCCATTCAAACCGATGCCGCCCGTGGGATCATCCTTCTAGGCGCTATCCCCGCAAGTCCGCTTCCCATTCTGGATCTTGCCCGAAGACTCAAATGGCCCGTATTTGCCGACATCCTGTCCAACGCCCGCAATCACCCCTCTCTAGAACAAATCCGCCACTTCGATACTCTTCTCAACCAAAACAGCCCCTCTCCTGACTTTGTTCTCCATCTCGGTGAGAGGATGACTGCGAAAGAAGCACTGGATTACCCCATCGATCTCCACGTCAGCTCCTATCCATTCTTTCAAGATCCCATGCGCTGTCTTGCAACGCGCATTCAATGCGATATCGAGTCCTTTTGCGCCCAGTTTACAGCCAAGACAGATCCTAGCTGGCTCCCCCTATGGCAATCGTTGGATCACACAGCACACGACACTCTCACTCGCGCGCTCCAAAATAACACCCCTTTCACCGAAGCGCTGTTCCTGCATCAACTCAGCCAGAAGATCCCCCCCGATAACGCCGTGTTTCTCTCCAACGGCATGCAGATCCGTAATGCAGACAAATTCCTCTTTCCCAAGTCATGCAATGGATTTTTCGGCAATCGAGGACTCTCCGGCATCGATGGCAATATAGCAACCGCCGTCGGTATCGCAAATGGGCTGAACTCTCCCCTCGTCGCCATTCTTGGAGACCAGACATGCCTACACGATCTCAATTCGCTTGCCCTTCTAGGCAAAACCAAACACCCTGTCACTCTCATCATCTCGAATAACTTTGGAGGCGGCATCTTTTCGCATCTGCCCATTGCCGCATGGCCATTTTTTGAAACGCACGTCGCAGCCGCGCATCCATGGAGCTTCGAAAATGCAGCGAAGATGTTTGGGGTGCCTTATAGACGTTTCCCCGATCTTGCGTTCGACGCCTCGTCCGTCATCGAATTGGTGACCGCACGGGAGACAAACCATCGCTTTTTACAAGAACTGATCCATAGACCTCTTGCGTAACTAAAGTTCTGTCGATTTTCTGGTTCTTTTGAGCCGATTTTCGATTTAAAATTGGGGAGTAATATACTGTTGTCGATATTGCTCCCCAATTTTGAAGTCGAAAATCGGCCAAAATAATCCAGAAAATCAACGAACCATTAGTTACGCAAGAGGTCTCATGAAAAAGCGCCCCTCACAATGAGGAGCGCCGGGGAGAAAAGAACTTCTGTTTAGACGTGGGTCATTGCGGACAAGGTGTTGTAAATTGCAGCTGCAGTATCCTGCGAGCTTTTACCCCATGTCGTTGATTGCTGCATCGCTTGATTAATCTGATCAGTCAATTGCGGTTGTACTTGTTTTTCCAAGTCGACTTGCGCTTGCGCCTGGGCTTGTCCCCTCGCAGCCGTTGACTGCCCTGCAGCACCATACGCCTGGCCACCTGAGCTTCCTGCGCTGTTGAGCAATTGGAGAATTTGTCCGGTCATCTGCGTCTGGTTGCTGATTTTACTCAGTTCTCCATTCAAGAAGTCGATGCGTTTTTGTATGTTATTCAATACGAGGCGCTTCATCGCAGGCCTTGCCGCAATATGATCTGCGGCCTCTTTATTAACCTGAGCCTGCTCCACATCGATTTTCCCATCGGCCCCTTTCCCTTGAAAGTTTTCGATGTTCACATTTTCTTCATAGTCTTTTACCCTTTGGGCAACAGCATTGTCGAGATCGGCAGGATTGCGCATTTCAATTTCAACACTTGCAGGCGGTTTATTCAGAGCCGTTTTAAACTGCTCCGCATCGGCCAGCTGTTCATTGAGCGGACTATTTTTATATAGGGCATATCCACCAGCGCCCCCCATGCCTAAAAGACATGCTCCGCCAAAGCCTGCTGAAGCAATCGACCCCCACATCTGCGATGTGAGTCCGTCTGCTTGCTGCTGACCTACTGCAATGTCCGCCGTTTGAATGATCGCAGCTACCCCGCTTTTCCCGTCAATGGTACCGTCCGCACCGATCCCTGCGTAGGCCTCCGCCGTCTCTTTTTCTAGCTGGGCGTAATCTTTTTGGAGCTGATTTTGAAAACTCTGCATCGCAAATAAAGCGCGCAGCAAAGCTGCAGCCGAGGAAAAAAACAGCGCGTTATTATTGGCAGAGCCTGTAGTGGGTGCTTGCCCACTGACTCCTTGCGCTGCCTGACTAAAATTTTGTCCATTCATTGGATCACCTTTTCTTATATTTATTGAATTTTATATTGCTTGTGCCGCTAGAACCTGCGCTAACGCATCCCTTGAATCCCAGAGATGGAGCGATACCTGCGTACTCATCTGCAGATCGCTTGCAAGCTGCTGCATATCTCTATCATTTTCCGGAGCCGCCCAAGCGGCAATTTGTTTCTGCGTCATCTGCAGCACGTCAAGATCCGATTGGTTTTCTGCAATCGCTCTGACAGCCTCTGCCTGAAGTCCGTAAGCATCCGCTTTTCCTGCGCTAGCCACCGTCTGCATCCCCATAGAGGTGCCCTCAACAAGGGTCGTAAACGCTGCAACCTTAGAAGCAAGAGTGCCGCCCTGAAGAGTCACTGCTTGTCCTGCATACATCTGCGCCACAATTCCCGCCACCATCTGCAGCGCCTGAAGAGTATATTGAAGATCTTGGAACCAGCTATCGTCCGTCGATTTTCCAGATGCTTTTTGTAGGGCACTTGCAAGATCGACGAGCAAATTCGTCTGTCCTGCCGCAATCACAAATCCGAGCGTAATTTTTTCTCCAAAAATCCGTGCGAAGCTCTTTTCAACAGTCGATTTGGCCACCTTTTCTTCTGTCGTCAAAGTAGCGTCTGCAACCGCTTGGTCAGAGGCTTTTTCTCCAATCTCCTCGAGCTCTTCAAGCTCTCCATCCGAAAGCACTCCTCCAAGAAGGACTTTTTCAGCAAAAGGCACCGCCTTTTCCGCAGCCTGTTTCGCAGCCGTTGCCATCGTATTTTCTGCAAGCTGCTCGAGACTATTCACTCCATTTGCGCCCATTCCTTTAGCCGCTGCACCAAGAAGCGATACAATCCCTTGTTTCATGAATTGAAGAAGCGTTTTTCTACCCGCTTCTTCTACTGCCGTCTCTACCGCATTCTCAATCACTGCCTTCGCGAGACCTCTTTGCACGGCGTTGCCCGATAGTTCGACTGCTTTCGTCACAGCTGCTTCTACCGCCTGTTGCACGACCGTTTCTGTAGCTTTTGCAGCGGCCTTGATCGCACTCTTCATAGCCGTCGTCACAATTTCGTCGACGACAGCGCCGCCCCCGAACGTCACAACAGCTTCGATAGCAGCCATGATCGCATCTGCCCCTACTTGAGAACCAATCGCGCTTGCAAGCGCCGATGTGAGTTTATCGATTTCTCCGGTTGCCTGTAAAATCGTGATCGCTGCCATCGCAAGGAACGATCCAAGACCAGGCGCCATGATACTCATGATCGTCCCCATGATGATCTGTACCGCTTGCATCAAAGAACCCATGACCGAAGCGTATTGCAGCTCGTTTGCGAGTTCCTCTTGCATGGAGGTCGAATCGACGATCTCAATTTGACTCGCTTGGATCGTAGCATCTGCCATCTTCTGCCGTATATTCTCTTTATCGCTTGTAAAATCCCCTTGCGCCTCGCTGATGAGGGTAAGAGCGCTCATCATAAGTGCAAGCACTTGGGTCAGTTTTTGCATCCCATTGAGATTCGGATTTTGCAGGATCTGCCGCACGTCTGCTAAAAGATCCTTGATCGCTTTATCCACCTGAATCATATCAGCTGAGGAGGAGGTCGTAAGCGGCGCAATCGTGCTCAGCAAACTCGCAATGGTATCTTCCATCGCAGTCGCATTCTGTTCGATCGCATCGTCTCCACGAGTGCTTTCCCAGAAATCGTACCAGTGAATGCCCGACGCATCAGCCTGTGCACTGTTGAGCGCTTCATTATAAGTGCCTAAATCATTGGCAAGCGTGCCTTGAAGAGATTCCATCGTAGACGCTTCAGCCAGTTCCGCCGTAATATATTGGGCAGTTGTCTCTGAGGAGTTTTGATCTGCTGGATTATTTTCCTCTTGCTGCATCAGCGCCGCTTGATAATCTGCCTGCGCTTGCTGTTTGGCTGCCGTAAACACCTGATTGAGGTAGCTCTCAAACTGAGACCAATCGGCGTTGGACGTCGCTTGGCCGCTCAACGCTAATTGACCGAACGTCGCCAGGAGACTGTTCAATGTGTTCGCCATGCTCGTAAAACCTGGATCCAAATTTTCAATCTGCGTCTCCAGCGTCGTAATCGTAGATTGCTGGGCCGTAATTTGCGTTTGAATAGTCGCAATTCGCCCCCTAAGCTCCTGAATCTCTTCATACCACACTTGGTAACCCTCAGGCCCTATAGGAGGAGGTCCTTCCTCTTGCACATCTTGTAAGGCAGCTTCCAACTGCGCCAACTGCGCTTGGAGCTGCGTTTCCGAATCACCCGCCGCCTGGAGATTGGCAATTTCAGTCATTTCCGACTGATAATTGGCCAGCATCTGATTGATCGCTTGGCTCAGAGGATCGTTATTATTTGTGGGCTGCGAAGGTGTTGTCATAATTTTTCCTAAGCTGATAGTCCTGTTGCACTGGCAAATGCCGTTAAGAGGCCGACCATCAACGTTCCGATGTTCGCCACTACCTGAGAGCCTGATACGCTTTGCTGCACCATACTCTGCACTTCTTTTGTCTCTGTATTTCCTGGCGCCGTCTCATTCGTCGCAGTCGACGTGATGATGCTCGCCCAGTTATTGATCGTGTTCAGCTGCGCAGGGCCATTTGTTGTATCCCAATTCTGTGATAGCTTCGTGAGCAATGCGACCGCCAAAGAAGAGTTCCAAAGATTGAGATCTCCCTCATTTACATAAGTGGAGATAATACTGGCGATGGCCCCGTTAGAGGAGGCTGCATTGATCGCGTTGATCAAATTCTGTTGCGCTTGACTGGGGTCTGCTGGATTCTGCACCCAAGCCTCTGTCAAATTCTGCGTAGAATCCGTCCAGTTGCTCAAAAGATCCGCCTGCGAGTTGATCGTTCCAATGCCGTTCAAGAGGGTTTGCACCACCTCGTCAGTCATTTGAAAGTAAACGTTTGCGTGTGTACTCATAGTAATTTCCTTATTTATACCTGCTGTGATCCGGAAAACGCGGCTTGCAAAAGCTGCGAAATAGGATCTAGCGCCGAAAAAATCTGCGTCATGAAGTTCCCTTCAGACTCGGTCTCGCTTTTGGCTGTCTGTAACGCTGTATCGGCAGTATTTGTGTCCGAATCCGATGCGCTCGTATCTGCACTCATCTGCGCTTGGTAAGAGGCGGCAAGCGCCGCCTTCGAAGGATCGGTCAATACGCCTAAACTTGCGGCGTAATACTTCGCTTCATCTTGCTGCAAGATCTGATCCCACGCTTCCTGAAGAGGAGCCAGTGTGCCGATTCCTGCTAACACATTCATCGCTGACGCCTGTTCCGCATCGGCATTGGCGCTCGCCATCTCTTGAATCCCCTCGGCCACCGCTTCTAACGCGCTATACATATTATGTCCTTAACTGATTCTGAATTGTCGCATTGTTCCCGTCGATGATCGACTTGAGGAACGCGGTATAAAAAGACTGTACGTCCTTTTCAAAGTTTGTGAGCTGGGAGATCTCTTCATTCAACGCAGCATTCGCTGACTGCGTAGTGGAAGAGATGCTATTACCCGCATCGGTCAAGATCTTAGACGCAGCCGTCGCACTTTCTCCCGCAGATCCTGGTTGCTGCATCTCCTGCTGCATCTGATAGAAGCTTGTAATTGTGTTATTTGCCCCAGTAGAATCAAAATATTTCGTGCCAGGCAATGAGTTATAATCGGTCGCATCATTATTAGGAGAACCATCCCCTGTTTGCTCCGTAATTGTACCCCTCATTGCACTAAGCTGCGTAATTAAAGCCTGCTGTTCCGGGCTGCCTTGGCCGCCCAATGCCGTGATCAAAGCCTGGTTGGCGTATTCAGGATGATTCGGATTACCACCTAGAGCGTCCAAGTATCCATCCAATTTAGACGCCACTGTATCAATATCCCCTGCCTGCGGCGCTGTTTCACCCGTCGCGTTAATGGTGTTTTGGATATCGTTCATAATATTCGTCGCATCCGATTGCACCTGAAGCCCTTTACCAAAAATGCCAAGCTGGTCTTCCTGCATGCCAAGAATGTTGGCGCTATCGCCCGGATTAGCGCTCGTCATGATCTCCAGCATCACGAACATCATTTCAAGGCCGCCATCGTGCATCGCATTGAGCTTCTCGATTTTGGCTTTATAGGCCGCCTTATCGCTTTCGTACTGTTGCTGCAGCGCTTCCTGCGCCGCTGCATCATCGAGAAGATTTTGTAAATTCTGTGGCATTACGTAAGACATGCGCTTTATACCTTTACTTTATGTTTATTTCTTCTTCTTAGTTTCGTCTGAATAGGCGCCTGCGCTCCCACCTTTTCTTCCCCAACAATTTCTTGCTTAAGAGCTTGCATTTCCCGCCACTGCTGCCCAGTAAAATTTCTAGAATCGCTAAAATATTCCTTAAGAAGCTTAACGCTAAGACCATACGACATTGCCGTCTGTTCGAAAGTCTCCCAGAGCCTTTTATAGGAATCTTGAAGCTTGCCGAAGAATCCAGGCTCCTGAAAAATCATTGTATCCTTCTGATTATAAAGACTTAAGAACTCCTCAAAACTCTCTACTAATGCATACATTTTGCCGTTTGGAGCCGTCTCTTTTGCCTTCTTTAGAATCTCTAATACTTTCTCAGTATCCATTTCTTACATCCCCTTCTTCACGCTTATTATTAATAATACCAGATAAAAATTTAATTTGCAAGATATAAATTAAAAATTAAAAACATAGCAATAGTAATTTACATTTTACATTATTAATGATATAATTTGACGAAAGAGGTAAGTATGGCCATCCAATTACAGGACATCTCTAAACCGGCGCAACCTAATCCCAAAGACAACGAGTTTTCCCTTGGGACAGCTACACAATCGAGCTTTATCGCCTTCGATAGAGACGCGGGGGTAGAGGGTTTTCAGCAAAAGCTCCAAACGATTTGGACCGATGCAGGGAAAGCGGTTCGAGACATTGCTCCAGCAGCAACCGATATTCGGGTCAGTTTTTCCGGCCTTCGTATTTCCTATATAGTGGGTGGCAAAACCCATTATATCGACCAATTCTCCCTCGATCCTCAATTAGTTGCCCTTATGATCGAGGTGCGCGATGTGTCTAAAAAACTGGCCACCGTCATCCACTCTTCAGAGCCAGGAATCGAGGCCAACCGCTCGCTTGCCGCCTCATCACCCTTCCAAATCACCAGCGAAAAATGGAAAGCCCAACAGGTCAAATCACCTCAAGAATTCATCGATAAAGATCACTTTGAAGCGCTGCACCAATCTTTAGATGCCCCGCAAAAAGCATCCGCTGTTCTCCATATCGAAACCGCTCATTCCTTTATTGAACATCTAAAAACCAATCTTCGAGAGAAAATAGCAGAGTGCGAAGCCAGGCCCACCCCCCCCAATCTCAGTGTAGACGAACAGACAGAGTTTGCAAAAACAAAGCAACGCCAACAGAAGCTATTGCAAGATCTGCTGGACCGTTTAGAAAGCATCAATCTTTTTGCCGTGTATTGGACCATTGCCTCCTGGGGCCGTCTCAATACAGATTCCGCAGACCCCTCCACTAAAACGGAGCAGGTAGAGGCTGCCAAAAAAATGAAAGAGGCCATGTTTGAATATCTGAAAAAGACGGCAGGGGGCAAAAAATGGAATTTCAGGAACGATGAAACAACCCATACGCCTCTACGAGATTTTGCCATTGAGTCCGCCTGTACCCTGATGCATGGTACGGCAGAACATATTGAGTTTTTGCGACAACAAGGCGGCATCCCTGTCGTTGCCCTCTCCGCCGAAGAATTTGTCCTATTCCAATTAATGCACCTTATGGATGGCATGGGAGATCCTCACCCCAACGAGGGCGCAATCCTCTCAGACTTTAGCTCTCTTGGATTACCGCGCCAACTTCCGGCGGAAGATGCAGTGCTATTATCCGAAACACTCACCCTCGCGCGTCAAAATACACGCCAGGATTTGGCTACAGCACAGAAGAAACTAGCGGATCAAGGCAATCCCTCAACATGGCAAGAACAGCACAAAGCACTCGCACAATAAGAGATAACCGTTATGTCGAAACAATACATCGAATCGTTAGAGAGCGTCTTTAATGAGACCAGTCCGCCATCCCCAGAGAGCTTGAAAAGCCTCATGGATGAGACGATCCATTTTTTTCAAGAGATCAAGTCCAAAATAGAGTCTCACGATCCAACCATTCAAGAAGGCGCCTTCCAAGAAATGATACTCATGAGACACTCCCTCGAGCAAAAAATGAAGACTTTCTGCGCTAGAGTGGGAATAGATCCCTCTCAAATGAAGAATTTTACACAGAATCTATCGCCTACAGAATGGAGTTCTCTCGAAGAAACTAAAGACAAACTTAAATCATTAAACGATATTCATATTAAATAATAGGTTAACTATGTCACGCTACGAACCTCTCACAGATTTACAATGGCAGCTTCTCGAGCCATTATTCCCCAATCCACCAAAGCGTTCGCGCGGAAAGCCGCACACTCCCTGGCGCGCCGTCGTCAACTCCATCCTCCTTGTCTTAATGACAAAAAGCAAATGGACAGCGATTCCAGAGCAGCCGGATTTTGCGACGAAATCGGCTGCGCACAGATGGTTTTCAACGTGGGAAAAAACAGGCTTTCTCGATGAACTTTTAGCAACCTATAGCAGAATGACTTCGCTTGCGGCCGACATCAAATTACCCCCAAGGCGCAATCGCTCCTCCCCCAGTCAAAAAACCGCGGATCTTCCTTTTACAGTCGCAGCGGAATCGGTCGCAGAAATTTAATCCCTTCGAGACCGTCCACGAACCCCGGTTTCGTCGATTTTGTGGATTATTTTGTCCGATTTATGATCCCCGAAATTTAAAGTCAAAAATCGGCTCAAAAGAACCCGAAAATCGACAGACGCTGGGTTTGTGGACGGTCTCCTAGGGGCTTTGCTACTTTTTTAGCCTGCACCTCTGCGCGCAGGCTTTTCTTCCCTTTTTTTCCGAGAACCAGAATAATGAGACAGCGGGCGCACGCGAACCGTCCGTTATCACTCTATGACTGGATATATGCTTCAACAATTCTTGGATACCCTTTGCGCAGAATTATCCCTCTCCCCCTCTCCTAAGGCGGATAAAAAGGGGCGTTTCATGTTCCCTGTGCAAGACAATCTTTCGGTTGCACTATCCGATCTTGATCCGGGCGTAGCTATGCACTCCGTCATTAGCTTGTGCCCCAAAAAACGCCAAGAAGATCTCTTTATCTATCTAATGCATGCAAATCTCTTAGGACAAGGTACAGGCGGCTCTAGAATCGGACTGGATCCTGAAGAGAAGAGCTTGACACTCTCCTTTGGCTTGCCGTATGAAATAAAATATCAGAACTTTAAAGAAACATTTGAGATCTTCGTCAATCACATCATTTATTGGCGCAGCGAAATAAGAAAGTTTGAACAAGATGAATATATGTATTAAGGATCGTCCATGTCGGCGCATCTGATTGCAGAAGAGGGTCCTCACCAGGATCTCATCTTGAATTTAGAAGAGAGAGATCATTGGACGATCGGGCGCGATCCCGACGAGTCATCTTTCGTGATCGAGGATGCGTCCGTGTCGCGCAAAGCGGCTGAACTGACTAGAACTCCAGAGGGGTTCTATTTCAAAAATCTAAGCAGGACTAATCCCGCGCTTGTCAATGACGTGCAAGCAGACGATCCCGTTCTCCTACGGGAAGGCGACCGCATTTTGATTGGGCGTACAGTATTTCGATTCTCTGAAGCACCTCTCTCTGAGGACGCAGGGTTGCCATCTGGAGAGAATGCGGGGGAATATGACGATATTTTCAGCGCTTTGGAAGAGCCGCCAGAGGAACTCCCCAGCCAACCTTTAAAGGAGATAGGCGCTTCGTCCGAACCCTCAAGAGAAAATCGCTTGGAAGAAACTGACCCGCTCCCCCTTTCCGAACGGAGCGCCTATGATACGATTTTTGAAGATACAGGTGGAGAGGAGGCTCTCCCTTTCAACCTCCTCTCCGACACCCCTTTCCTTTTAAAAGTTATCTCGGGACCCAATGCGGGTGCAGAGATCAGCCTCGAAAAGGGAAGATCGTACACGATTGGAAAAGATGCCGAATCTTGTGAAATCACCTTCCAAGATCTCAGCGTATCGCGCAATCACGCCCGCCTCACGGTGTCTTCTGAGGGGATCATGGAGATCGAAGATCTCGGATCGAGAAATGGAACGATAGTCAATGGCACTCCGATTGCCGAAAAAAGGACGATTACCCCCCAAGATCTCATCGCCCTGGGAACAACCGTATTCCTCATCATCGATAGAGAGGCGCCCCAAGAAACAATCTATTCTCCCATCCTCTCCACCTATGAGCCCCCGAACGCTGAATCTGCTGTCGAAGAGGCCCCGCCTCTTCCCAAACCTTTGGAAAAACCTCGAGATTGGAAAAAAGAACCCATCCCCACGAAGTACCTTATCGTCGCTACTTCTTTTGCAGCGATTTTTCTCATCGTCTTTTTAAGCTTTTTCTCTCTTTTTAAATCCAATCCTGTGGAAGTGGCGCGCAAAGAACCGATTGATCAGATCAAAAAGGCGCTTGCCAAGTTTCCCAGCGTGCAGCTCTCCTTTAATCCGGCAAGCGGCAAGTTGTTTTTAGTAGGCCATGTCCTCACCGCCGTAGAGTATCAAGAGATGCGCTACCGAATTGGAGAAATTACGTTCATTACCAGCACCGAAGAAAATGTCGTCATCGATGAGTATGTCGATAAATCGATGAACGATATCCTCAGCAATAACGCCACATTCCGGGGCGTGACGATCCAATCGCCAAAACCTGCTAAATTCATAGCGGTAGGTTATGTAGAGACCAATGACCAGGCGGCCCTTTTATCCGAATACCTTGCCGTGAATTTTCCCTATCTGGACAAGCTGGAAAATCGGGTAATCGTAGGAGAAAATATCAATACGGAGATCCAAGGTCTTTTACTCATGAAAGGTTTCGGCGCCCTCTCTTTTCAATATTCCAACGGAGAATTGATCTTGGCTGGCAATTACAGCAATAAAATGACACACGAATTCAACGATCTCACGCACCAATTCAGCACCTTGCAGGGAATCAATGCCGTTAAAAACTACGCCGTCGCCACCGATCCGAATGCGGCTGCAATCGATGTTTCCCAGCAATTTCAGGTCTCTGGGGTCTCACAATTTGAGGGAAGCGGCTATAGCGTTGTACTCAACGGAAAAATCTTCACTTTAGGAGATGCAGTCAGTGGGATGGTGATCACCGCAATCGCCCCTACGACGATTCTACTTGAAAAAGATGGAATAAAATATAAAATCAACTACACCCGGTGATTTAACCCGGGAGAGGGAAAGGCGAGCAACTATGTACGGACTTGAGGAAAAAGATAAAAAAAACAAACAGGGACGCTTTATTTTCGATCTTGAAAAAAGGATCAAAGAAGAACCAAAGCATGGCCAAAGCCTCCTTGAAAAAGCAGAGCTGCGCCTCCAAGAGATTAAGAAACATTTGCGCGAGGGATCAAAGGAAAAAGATTTCGACCGTCTCGGAATTCTCCTCCACGGCTACGCCGCCTTACAAAAAGTTCTAAAAAAAGTCGCTAAATAGGAGCCCCCCTCATGAAGTTCCCTCAACTGACCCTTTCCTTCCACTCACTCGTCTCTGCCTACAAGAGGCTCCAATCCGGGTTGATGAGTCAAGTGCGCGCGCTTGCCAGTAAAATTAGCCAAGCGAATCCCGGATCGTTCATTCTCTTGCAATTTCAGATGAGCCAGCTCACGCAGATCGGCGAGTCGATTTCAAATTTGATCGCACAGGTCAATTCGGTCATCAACCATGCGGTTGGAAACCAAGGTAAACAGTAAAGATAGATAGAAGGATAGACAATGACAAAATCATGGGAACACTACAAAGAAGATTGGCTGCTGTTTACGGAAGCGGGCTTTATCGCTGTTAACCAGGCGGATGAAGATGCGGCTTTAAAACTCTTCAAAGCAGCCGAATTGCTCCATCCCGACAACACTCTGCCTAAAGTGGGCTTTGGCTATTTGCATCTGCATAAGCTCGAATTAAAAAGGGCTGTGAAGGTCTTCGAAGAGATCCTCGAAAAAGAACCCAATAACGAGATGGCAAAAACTTTTCTCGGGATTTGCCTCGGCTTGATGCCAAATATGGTAGAGAGGGGAGAGAAAATCCTGGAGCAAACAAAGAAATCGCATGATCCGATGATTAAAACACTCGCCTCCACAGCGATCGACTTTGTCGAAAAATTTGTGAAAAAGGCGCCAGGACCTGCTGAGAGATCGGGGCCATGACAATACCCAATCCAGCCCCCGATCGGATTGATCCCAGCAAACCTTTAGAACAAAGTGGAGCCGTACGCCCTGCCTCCCCCGGCACCGATTTTCAGTCGTATATGCAGCGCGGCAAAGCTCCCGAGGGAGCCCCCAACTCAGAGGCGTCGGGGATGATGCCTGCCGCAATAGCCCCTGCAGGGGCCCCTCAGGGCCCTCCCACGATGAATACCCTCCTCGTCCAAGCCAAAACAGCACAAGACAGCCTTGGGACTATTCAAGATCAACTTCAGACCCCCAACCTGAAATTCAAACGCTCCCAAACGCGATTGCTACGCAATAAGCTGACCAACGCGCAAGACTACAGCAGATCGGCTGCGGCACGATTGGGAGTTGAAACGCCCCAGGAGAAAACCGGAGCGCAACTCGGAACCATCGGGCGTTTTCTTGCCTACATCAATGACGGGCAAGACCAATTTGCAGCGATTCAAAAGAAATTACAGGAGATGTCTGCGACAGGCAAACAGCTAGACCCTGGCGAAATGATGCTCCTTCAATCCCGGATGAATCTAGCGCAACAGGAAATCGAATACTCCTCCACCCTTCTCAGCAAAGTCACAAGTTCGATCACGACCATCATGGGAATCCAATTATAATGGACCTAACCCCCTCTTTTGACAAACTCATCTCCCACTTGGAAGATGTGGAATTGACGACGATGCACGGTCGAATCACAGAGGTAGTCGGCATGCTCATTCGGGCTGTCGTCCCTCAAGTGAAAATGGGAGAGGTGTGCCTCATTAAGAGGGAAAACGATCCGCTGGCCGCCGAGGTAGTAGGATTTACCAAAGACGAAGTGATTCTATCCCCACTGGGGGATATGCGCGGTATTGGTCCCACATCTGAAGTGATCCCCATGCGGATGCCCATGCATATTAAAGTGGGCCCCCAGCTCCTAGGACGAGTCTTGAATGGCCTCGGACAACCCATGGATGAAGATGTGCACGGTCCTTTGCAGTTGACAGACAGCGTCCCTGTGATCAATACACCCCCCGATCCGTTGAAACGGGGGCTTATCACCCAGCCGCTCTGCGTTGGCGTGCGCTGTATCGACGCCGTACTCACCTGCGGCAAAGGACAGCGCGTCGGCATTTTCTCTGCAGCGGGCGTCGGTAAATCCACTCTGCTCGGCATGATCGCCCGCAATGCGCGGGCCGATGTCAATGTCATTTCCCTGATTGGAGAGCGGGGACGCGAGGTGCGTGAATTTTTACAAAACGATCTAGGGACAGAAGGGATGGCACGCTCTGTCGTTATCATCTCTACCTCTGATCAAGCGGCCCAGATGCGACTCAACGCAGCTTACGTAGGCACCGCCATTGCTGAATATTTCCGTGAGCAAGGAAAATCGGTCGTCTTGATGATGGATTCGGTGACCCGCTTTGCAAGAGCGCTCAGGGAAATTGGCCTGGCCGCTGGAGAGCCTCCCGCAAGAGCTGGCTATACGCCCTCCGTATTCGCCATTTTGCCGCGCCTTCTCGAAAGGTCTGGTAATTCTGCCAAAGGATCGATCACTGCTTTTTATACAGTCCTCGTCGCAGGAGACGATCTCAACGAGCCTGTGGCGGACGAAGTACGCTCTATTCTAGACGGCCATATTATCCTCTCGTCGGAACTTGCAAGGCAACACCATTATCCGGCGATCGACGTGCTCGCCTCCGTTAGCCGCATTCTCTCTCATATTGTCGACAAACAACATCTAGAATTGATTGGCAAACTACGTGAAGTACTTGCCAATTACAAAAAAAACGAACTGTTGATTCGGATTGGAGAATATAAAGCAGGATCTGATAAAAATGCCGATTTTGCACTTAAGTACATCGACAAAGTAAATCGCTTTCTCAAACAGCAAGTGGATGATAAAGCGCCTATGGAAGAGACTCTGAAATCGCTGAAAACTTTATTTACATAATTAGACCTCTTGCGTAACTAATGGTTCGTTGATTTTTTGGATTATTTTGTCCGATTTTCGACTTCAAAATTGGGGAGCAATATCGACAACAGTATATAGTGCTTCCACTTGAGGTGCACCCAAAAGCTGGATTATAAAATCTTTATTAGTCTAAACTATTCGCCATGCGTTCATTAAGAACTTTACCTGAG
>JACRBF010000032.1 GCA_016213175.1 Chlamydiia bacterium | reverse complement strand
CTCAGGTAAAGTTCTTAATGAACGCATGGCGAATAGTTTAGACTAATAAAGATTTTATAATCCAGCTTTTGGGTGCACCTCAAGTGGAAGCACTATATACTGTTGTCGATATTGCTCCCCAATTTTGAAGTCGAAAATCGGCCAAAATAATCCAGAAAATCAACGAACCATTAGTTACGCAAGAGGTCTATTAAATCGCTCCCATTTCAATTCTTGTGTAATCGAGAACGATTTGAAAAATTTTCTTGACGATTGGTGAGCTGAGTTGATGCTCGATAGCCAGGCATTTGATCTCCTCAAGAATGGCAGATTCTCTTTCAGAATCCAGAATTGGCAACTGATGCTCTTTTTTCAACCGTGCAATTTCTCTGGCTATTTCAAGGCGTTTGCCCAATAAATCCACCAGTTCACGGTTGATTCGATCGATTTGATCGCGAAGTGTCGATAACATCATAACGACCTCCCGACTGCAATCGCTATCTTTCTAAGATCAGGAATTAAATTTGCTAATTCTTTTGGAAGCAGGGACTGTTTTCCATCGCATTTGGCATTTTTTGGGTCATGATGTACTTCGATTAAAAGTCCATCGGCACCAGCTGCAATAGCTGCTTTAGAAAGCGCAGGAATTAAATCTCTACGGCCTGCAGCATGGCTTGGATCTACGATCACAGGTAAATGCGTCAATTGCTGTACAACTGGGATGCTGCTTAAATCCAAAGTGCTTCGCGTCGCAGTTTCGTAAGTTCTAATCCCACGCTCGCATAAAATTACATTGGGGTTTCCGTGTGCCATGATGTATTCAGCGCTGAGCAACCACTCTTCGATTGTTGCCGATAGCCCTCTCTTTAAGATCACTGGCTGACCGCATTTCCCCAGGGCTTTCAGCAGATCGTAATTCTGCATATTGCGAGCCCCGATCTGAAGAATATCCACATGGTTAGCGATGAGCTCCACATCTTGAAGATTCATGACTTCAGTGATAGTCACCATGCCATGCTTTTTTTGAGCCGCTAAATGGAGTTTAAGCCCCTCTTCTCCCATACCTTGGAAGCTGTAAGGAGAGCTGCGGGGTTTGTATGCCGATCCACGCATGCCTGACACTCCGGCTTGTTTTAGCTCTTTAGCAATTTCCTCGAGCTGCTCTCGACTCTCAATAGCGCACGGACCAGCCATAAGGATAACTCTATCCCCTCCGATCTCCACCTCGTTAATACGAATCACCGTTTTTTCAGGTTTTACCGATAAACTTGCTAGTTTATAGGGCGTGGAAGTAGGCATTGTCTTCTCGACTGCAACTATTTTATTAAGCTCGAGTCTAATTTCTTCGGAAGGATTTGCTTCTAAGCCAATGATTGTCTGCGCTTTGTTTTTGCAGAGGCAGTGTCCCAAATTGTGGCGATCCAGCAATTGGCAAATTTTATGAATATCGTCAGCAGATGCCGACTCTTTAATTGTAATTAACATATAACTATTCCTTTATTATGAGACAAATAGGCGTAATCCTGTTCTCTTGAGTGTTTTCGTTAATAAAAATCTGGTAGAAAATTATATGATTATGGCGCTTGGAACGCCAAAATAAAAAGAATAGCTAAAATAGTATAAACATGAAGAAACAAGAGGAGAAGGAGAATTGGAAGCAGGTTGTTCTTTCTTTTCCATAATTAAGTTTGTTTGTTTCTTTTATTATTAATTATAGCAAACTTTTCTCGGTTTGTCATGTTTTTTCTGCGTCTGTCAGGTCTGAATTGATTTAAGTAACTATAAATTAGAATGATGCGTTAAAATTTTGGGTTATTAACCCGAGGGGTAAACAGGCGACACTCTGCGCTAGCGAGGCAAAGCCGCAGCAAGCAGAGTGTCGCCTGTTTACCCCTCGGGTTGTTAATAACTAGAAAACTGAGCACCCTCTTAAGGCAGGGGGAGTCGATAAACAACAAAAACCACGCAATCTTTTTCAAGGGCTGGGTACTGTGCAACCGTGGTGTTGTCATCAATAGCTTGTATGTCTTTTCCATTGATCACGAGCCTTTGTTCACGTGGGGGTACTTTTGTTGCTGTCTCAATCAACTGCTTCACAGCTCCAAGAGTCATTGTTTTTTCAATTTGCAGAGTAGCCCCTGCGTTCAGAGAATGACATTGAATGGGAAAAAATGTAGAATTATTGTTGATAGCGCTCATAATGCCTCTTATGGTTTATTTAAGCAGTATTATTTCAATTTTTGATTGAATAATCAATACAAATCTATCCCGATTTATCGGCTCTCCCCAATTTGCATGGAAAACTGCCCAAAATTCTGCAAAAAGCGATGAAGCTTGAACGCAACAACAGACTTTTAGGGGGGCTACACAGCATGAATCTATGTAGGCAGTCTCGCGCCCAAATAGCCTCTAAGTCGAATCCAACACAATCCAATACAATTTGATGTGCGAAAAACATGGGGTGTGCTATGCTCCTCATTTCGCTTACCTTAATGGGAAGACTATGAACTTTAATCAGAAGACCCGTATCTTAACGAAGCAGCAAGCCACCAGCAGCCGCAGATGGTATCTACTGGATGCCACTGGGAAGACGCTCGGCCGTTTCGCCGCTGAAGTAACAAAAATTTTGAGGGGCAAGCATCGCCCCGATTACACTCCCCATGTCGATTGCGGCGATGGCGTCGTCATTGTTAACGCCGAAAAGATCGTCGTGACGGGGATGAAAGAGGCTCGTAAAATCTATCGCACGTATACTGGATATATCGGGGGGATGCGCGAGGTGCCTTACGAGACGCTTATGGCGCGCAAACCTACAATGATCCTCGAGCGTGCTATCAAGGGGATGATGCCCAAGACTCGTCTTGGTGGCCAACAGGTACGAAAACTCCGCATTTGCGCGGGGCCGGATCATAAAATGACTTCTCAGCAACCTATTCCTGCTAACATTTAAAGGATTTTCCCATGTTGAAAGAGACGATTGGCGTTGGCCGTAGAAAAACAGCAGTCTCCTCTGTCCGTCTAAGAAAGGGTACTGGACTCATCGATGTAAATGGACGTCCGTTTGAAGAGTATTTTCCCATTCAATTGCAACGAGATACCGTTCTGTCCCCGCTGCAAAAATTCTCCAACCCAGACAAGGTGGATCTCGTGATCCGTGTGAAGGGCGGAGGGCTTGAGGCTCAGGCTACTGCAACGCGTCTCGGTATCAGCCGCGCTCTCGTTTCAGAAAATGAAGAGATTCGTAGTGAACTGAAGGAACTCGGCTATCTAACGCGCGACCCTCGCAAGAAAGAGCGTAAGAAGTACGGTCGTAAGGGCGCTCGTAAACGCTTCCAGTTCTCTAAACGTTAATCTTTAGAGGCAGTTGCAAAACTCCCCGCCCCTGAAAAATCGATGATTTTGCGGTCGCAAAAGACCCCAAAAAGGCGATTTTACGGCGGCGGATAGTTTTGCAACTGGCTCTTTACCTTTTTTCCTCTTTCTGTTACTTGGACAGAGAGAGGACATTATGGAAGGTAAGCCCGTTTCTGTGTCTATGGTGATCGATCAGGTCGTGGAAGTTTTTCCGAACGATTTGAATGCGCATGGGACTTTGTTTGGTGGGCGTGTATTGCAGATAGTCGATACTCTCGCAGCGATTGTGGCAAAACGTCACTCTGGAGTGGTCTGTGTAACCCTGGGGATTGATTCTGTCCGATTTCCAAATCCAGCTCGTAGGGGCGATATTCTCGTTGCCATGGCCTCTGTGAACCGTACTTGGCACACTTCGATGGAGGTGGGGGTCAAGGTGATTGCTGAAGATTTCCGAACGCTCAGTCAGAAAGATATTCTCTCAGCTTATTTTACCTTTGTGGCTGTGGACGATGACCATAAGCCGGTTAGCGTCATCCCTGTGATTCCTGAAACGCCTGAGCAGATCGCCCGTTTTGCAGCGGCAGACCGTAGACGTAAATTCCGTTTAAATCACAATTTGTAGATTGCGGCGTACTTGTTTTTGAGGTAAGAGCAGTAGGACTCTTCGTTCAGAGATTTTCCGGTCGCTTTTTTGACGAGCGATTCTGAAGTATAGAGACGTCCCCAGCGGTGGATCTTATTTTTTAACCAGTCGCGGACAAAGGCAAGATCGCCCTTTGCGACCCGGGTTTCCCAATCGGGATGATCTTTGGAAAAGGTATGAAAGAATTGTGCGGAGAAGAGATTCCCTAGCGCATAGGTTGGAAAGTAGCCAAAATCGCCTAAAGACCAGTGGATGTCTTGTAGACAACCCATCGTATCGTTTGGGGGAGAGATACCAAAGAGTTCCTTCATTTTGTTGTTCCATGCCTCGGGAAGATCTGCTACTTGCAATTGACCGCTGATGAGGAGTTTTTCGATTTCAAAGCGGAGGATGACGTGGAGGCAATAGGTGACTTCGTCCGCTTCTACGCGAATGAAAGAGCTTTCGACTTTATTGATCGCACGATAAAACTGCCGGAGGGAGATTTTCTTGAGAGGGGTATATTCTTTTTGGAGGAGCGGGTAGAAAAATGTCCAGAAGGGGAGGCTGCGGCCGATGAGGGTTTCCCACCAACGGGATTGACTTTCGTGAATGCTGAGAGAAATATATTCTCCAAGAGGCGTGCCCCAGTGCTGTGCGGGAAGTCCCATTTCGTAGAGCGAATGCCCTGTTTCATGCAAGATAGAAAAAATATTGCTCATGAAAGCTTTAGGCACAATGCGGGTCGTAATGCGACTATCATGAGGATGAAGCGCCGTTGAAAAAGGATGAGAGGAGAGGTCAAGTCGTGTGTAGGCCATGTCTACGGGCAATTTGGATAGGGTGAGCTTGCTGAGGGAGAGTTGCTGCTCGTGAGGGACTTCATGGTGTAAAAAAGCATCATCGATCAGTGGCGCTTTGGATATTTTTTTCAAAAGAGTTGTGAGTTCTTTTTTTAAATTTTCAAAAATTATGCCGACGCGTGCAGTGGTCATACAGGGTTCGTAGGCCTCAAGAAGGGCGTCGTAGGGGTGGTCTCCAAAGCCGAGGATGTCTGCTTTCTTACGGTTCAGCGAGACGATCTTTTCAAGAAATGGAGCGAAGAGTTTGAAGTTATTCGTAGATTTGGCAGTAGCCCAGATTTGACTGGCTTCCGATGTGACCTGAGAGAAGTGTTTTACAAAGGCTGTGGGAAGTTTTGTGGCTTTTAAAAAATCGCGCCTCCATTCGCCTAAAGAAACACATTGCGGTTTGGAGAGTCCTTTCACTTTGGGTTTGCCGGAGGAGAGAGAAATGAGTTTTTCAAGGCATATCTTGAATTTGCGGCTTGTTTTTTCTTCATGGATAAGACTTGAGAGCTGGGCGATTTGCTGGCTTCGAGAGCTAATCGCTCCGGACGGCATATAGGTCTCTTGATCCCAATGAAGAAGCGAGAGCATAGAGCCGTATGTATGGATCTTCGTAGATAACTCTACGAGTTGCTGGTAAGCGGGTGGCGGTTTTGTAGGCATAAAGGATTTTTCTCATACTATTTTAAACGCCAAAAGAAAGGAAGCGTTATTGCAAGGGCGAGTACAAAGGGCGTCCAAAGAGCAGGCGCTGCAGGGAGGACGCAATTTTCAGAGAGGATAAGAAGAGCGTCGAGTAGAGTCGTTAGCCCTACAAAAGCAAACAAGGAAATGGCGACAAAAAGGGAGGTTTTTTTCTCTCTGGAAAAGCGGAGAATGGGAGGCGCAATACCCAGGAGAAGAATGAGGGGGAGCAGGGGAGTTCCTAGTTTATAGTGCAAATGCGCTCCGCTTTTATACTGATCTGCCGTGTGACTGAAAGTTTGTTTGAAGAGCGCGCTGAGAGAACGCTCTTCAAAGGGGATGAAACGTTGTAAAACAGCATCGGTATTCCAGGAAAGTTCGGGGAAAGCTCGGAGGGAGGCGCTCTCTGTTTTTTCCAATGCACAGTCCCGATTGCGAACGAAATGGTCGACGCAGCGTCCTTGCACGGGCACTGGGGAGGTTCGCAGGGTTTTCATGTGCCATAAATCTTTGGGGGAGCGGAGCCAAAACACATCGAATAACTCGCTTGTTTTTGGATCGTAGCTTTGGTAAACGAGCTCTGTTCCATCGGAAAGAGGGAGCGAAAAAATCCGTTGCGTCGTATGGGAGCTGCGGATGGGATGTTGATAATTGGGTACAATCCATTCGCTGTTGCAATAAGAGAGGACGGCGGTGATCAGGGCGAGAAAGAAAAAAGGGAAGAGGAGTTTTTTTGTGGAAAGGCCTGATGTTTGCAATGCGGTGAGTTCGCGATTTCCTCCCAAATCGATGAGTACTTTAAGAGACGCGAGCAGGAAAGAGAAGGAAAGAAAGAGATCCGCCAATTTTGCCAGTTGATGGGAGTAATAGAATCCCAGATCGAGCCAGGAGGCAGCATGTTTAGAAAGAAAGCTGGCTCCGTTAATGGAGAGATCGACCGTAATATACAAGAGCATCAGACAGAGAAGAAAAAAAATTTGTGCGTGTATGAGGTGGCGAAAAATATAACGCCGCCAGAGTTTCATCGCGTCCCCTGGGAAAGTGCTCTAAATCTGTGAATAGAGAGCATGAAAATAAGGCTGTGGGGAAGGATAGCCGTGGTCCAAAGAAGAAGCGGATGTAGTTTCAATGCTTTCAATCCGAGGTAGGCCATAAGCGTTCCCAAGACGAGAGAGGAGACGTAAAAGAGGCTTTGTCTGGAGACTGTGCGGGCCTGTTGAATGCCAAATGCACATCCGAGAAGGGTGAATGTACAGACAGCACCCGAAAGAAAAAGCCTACGCAGGATTTCGGAAAGAGCTCCAAGTCTTTGTGGCGCAGAACCTTGCATGCGCAGCCTTAGCATCTTCAGATTCAGGGCGCTCGGATCGAGCTTAGGACGGTGCTTTTTTAACGCAGAGGATAACACAGGAGCTGCCGTGGACATAGATGTTTGGTTTTCCAATAGGAGGGGATCGAATAGATCAGGATCTGGTGCATGAGAATAAGAGAGAAAAGCGATGGATTTTCCCTTTAACATGTCACCTGCAATGTACAGTTTTTGCGCAGAAAAAAGGCCGAGCCTTTTGCTGCTGCCATTATAGGCAATCAAGGAAACATCTTCTGCTAATTGTCCCCCCTTTTTAACGCTCAGATTGAGGTAGGCGCCCCGGATTTTTACAAGATTTTGTCTTTGTAGCAAAAGGAGGGGATTTGAGGAGGTCTCTTGATAGAGAAGCTTTTTGGTTTCTCTACGGCAGTAAGGGGTCAAGCTAGAACAGAGAGAGAAATTGGCAAGAGAGAGGAAGAGAGCGCTTAAGAGAATGGGGGAGAGAAGCGAGGGGAGACTCCATCCCGAAGAGCGCAAAGCTGTCAATTCACACCTTTGGCTTAGGCCTTGAAAGAGGAGGAAAGCTGCGAGAAGGGCGGACATAGGAATTGCGAGGGGAAGGATTAAAGGGATTTGATAGAGGGTAAAAGTGGCTGTTGTAAAGCCGTTCCCGCAGAGCGCTGCGAAGCGGGCGATCTCCTTGAAACGCGATACGATAAGAACGGCGATAAAAGCGAAGACGGAGAGAAAAAACACTTTGAAGTAACTACGAAGAAGATAGCACCACACAAGGGGAAGCATGATTGTTTACGTCTCATCAAGCTCAGGAAGCGACGTAAAGACGGGTGTTGTAGGTGGTGAAAGGAGGAGTGTGTAAGAATTGGGAGCGGTGTCTAAGCGCTCAGAAGCGAGGGATTGATTTGCAGAACTATGCGCCATCTCCGTCTCCACGTCTTCTAGGAGTGTTTCAGAAGTCAAATCTATTTTGGATGTCTTTAAGAGGGGTATATTCTCAGAGAGCTGTGTAAGAATGCGGGAGGCTCGTTGCAACAAATGTTCAGCGCCTTGAGTCTTTAGTTTCTCTTTTAGATAATTCATGATTGCAGTAATTGGCGTCTCAAGATGTGTCTTTGTTTTTTGTATAAAAGTTTCGTCATTCAGAATGGGAGCGATTTGTGATCGGAGTTGCAATGCGGTATCTAGGGTATCGAGTAAGAAGCTTATCTCGTGTACAGCCTGCAGTGGGTCTAGCGTATCCTTGCATATCTGTATAGAGGTGCATTGCAGGTCGGACAGTAGGAACAAGACACTAAGTACCTCATTATTCTCACTTCCTTTCACGCCGTTTAGAGCCCACTTGTCTGGCCAACTGTCCAATATACGCATGGCTTCGTACATGATGCCTCCAGAAAAACCTAAGTATAGGCGTGGGATTGATGTCTTTTTGCACTGTGCCTTGGCTTTTAGCAAGTATTTTATTTCTTCATCAGATGATTTATTTAGTAAATCGCACTTTAATTGAGCGTAAGCCGATCGGGCTTGGATTTCAGCTTGCAACTCGCATGCGCAGTGATGTAATTGGTTGTTTTGTTTCGCATTTTCGATGTAAGCAGGAAAAAAGCGAGAAGTTTCTTCATCAAGGATGTGAAGACAGAATTGTGTATCGGCATCAGTAGCATCCTGACTGGCCTGATACATGATCTTGTATATCTCTGACAACGCGGTACGTATATTCTTAAGAGAGTCAGGAGGGTTCTGGGAGAAGATATACCGAATTTCGACACGCTGCGCCTTGCCGTAGGCATCGATATATAATCGTTGTACACGGTCTCTCAAATTTTGGGCTTTTTCTTGATTGCATCGCTCTACGAGTTGGTGAGCTTGGCTTAAAATCGCTTGAAATTGCTGCAGGCTTTCCCGATCGGGTTTCTCAGGCACGTTCTGCTTCTGCAGCACGCCTGTGCATGCATCGCACTGAGAGGTTAAAGAGGGGCTACTTGACACTACTAGGCTTGCCATAAATTTTCATGTCCTAAATAATTCTGCCATGCTCTCACAAATAGCGAATTTTATTCACGAACATTTTGTTTCTGGGCGACCAGTTCTCCTGGGGTATTCGGGAGGAACGGACTCGAAAGCGCTTCTCTATGCGTTAATAGAAATTGGATGCCCTGATTTGCATGTGGCGCACATCGATCATGGGTGGAGGAAAGAGAGCGTGGTAGAGGCTTTGGCGCTGAAGGGGGAGGTGGAAAACTTAGGACTTCCTTTTCATACGGTGCGGCTACCCCCCTGCGAGGGGGGTAATCAAGAGGCGAAAGCGCGCGTTCAAAGGCACAGAGTCTTTCTTGCTCTTTTCGATCAAATTCCCTTTCAAGCACTCCTCCTCGCTCATCAAGCAGGGGATTTAGCAGAAACCACACTGAAGCGTTTGTTTGAGGGGGCCCATCTTGCCAATTTAGGGGGCATGCGTCCCGTTGCTCACTGGGAAAAGATGCCTGTTTGGCGTCCTCTGCTGTCTATTCCAAAAGCAAAAATCCTCTCTTTTCTGGAGTCAAGATGCCTGCGACCCCTTGTCGATGCAACCAATGTCGATCCGAGGTATTTACGGGCTCGGATGAGAGCAGAAACGCTGCCTTGGCTGGAGGAGAGCTTTGGAAAGAGAATCTCGAATAATTTAATTACCCTGTCCCAACGAGCGCATGAGTTGAGGGATTACCTTGATCGCAAGGTGGCCTCTTGCACGGCGGTGCATGGTCCTTGGGGAGTGTTTTATGATGTGGCGCAATTAGAAAAAATAGAAGCCAGGCATTTGTTGCAACAAGAGTGTGCTAAACAAGAAATTCCGATGACCCGTGTCAGTCTTGAAAGAGCGCTGGATGCCTGTTTGTCTCAGTTACCGCATTGCCCTATCTTGCCCCGTCTTCATGTCGATCGCGGGCTTGCATTTTTTCTGCACAAAACTTTGCCTGAATGGGGACGGGGGTCATTAGAGGTGGTTCCTGGGATTTTTCATGTGGGGGATTGGCGCGTTGCGATCACTCCCTCGTGTAGAGCGCTGCCCTTGGTTGGTTGGGACTCGGTTTGGTCTGGCTCTTTTACAGTTACAGCCCCTCTCGGCAGTCAGATCGCACTGCCTCCCCAAGGAGGATCATTGCGCCATCTTTGGAATGCAAGAAAGGTGCCCGCCTTTTTTAGACGCTGTATACCGGTTCTGTGGCAAAATGGAGTAGTAATCAAAGAATTTTTGTCGGAAAAATCTAATTTTGAAGAAGATGTATTTTTCGAGGTTTTGTTTTCAACTCGTTCAGTTTCAAATTCCTATTTAGAACATTGACAGGCTGACAGACAAATTAATCCTTTTTTGCTATGAGGGGGTTCATGCCTGGGGACGCTGGATTCAGGACGCTCTTTACTTTATCGCGGAAAAATGCTTTAATTGTCTCCGCTAGGAAAATTATAACACAATTAAAACAAGGCGTTTATGGCCAAGATGGGACCCGATCATAAAAAAAGCTTTCGAGGAGGCGTTCTCCTGTTCATCTTAGCTGGCGTCTTGCTTATATTTGGGGTGCAGACGCTTACTTCCGACCGCTCCGGACGGGTATCGTTTAGCCACCAAGCGGAGCATTTGACGAATCTCAATTTGACTGTCCCTGAAGAGAATCGGAAGATTGCTCAGAACGAGAACCTTGTGACATTCAGTGGCAAGTTTCGCGATGGAGCCACGGAGGAGAGTGCGGATCGATACCGTTACTTAGAACTATTAGAGAAGGGGCATCAGCTTCAGGCGGAGCGCGACGAATTGTCGACCGATTTAGATACTCTTCAAAAGGGGGTTCGGGAGGCTGCAGATATTTATCTGCACCTGAGTGGGCAAACACTGCCTAGAGCAGGTTTTGTCGTGGTGGGAGGTCTTTATGATACGTCCGACAGAGACGGCTCTGTTGTTATCAAAAAAATATCTGGTAGCTCTGCTGCCACCCTTCCTTTCATTCAAAAAAATCTCGCCTTAGCGCAGCAGTCCCAAACTCTTGAGAGCGCAGATGCGGTAGGTCGGGAGATGCGGGATTTTGTTTCGATGTTGCGCTCGCCTGCTCTCGGTATTGGTAGCGAATCGATCAAACAGGAATTGAAAGCCTTGGAGCTGGAGCTCTCTTCAGCGGCCGATCAATCAGTGGAGCAGCAGCTCCGTGCCTATCGGAGTGCGGTGAGCCAAATTGCGGCGGCGTTTGCCGAATTGGGAAGAGAACAGGGGGGCGTGCGACTGCTCTCCTTGCGGACGGTGCGCGATTATGTCAAAACGCTCCAGCAATACATGCAGGTGTCTCAAGGACTTGAACAAAATACTCTGTTCCTTGACAAGGCGCGTCAGAAGGTAGCCTCCGTGATCTGGTTTTTTAATAATCAGGAATTATCTACCCGCTCTCTGGAAAAACAGGACAACGAAGTTTATGGCCGATGGTTTTTACAGGCAAGACAAGAGTGGGAAAATTTCCAAGTCAACCAGGGACTTGCTTATCGCGCGCCGGATCAACCTCGTAACGCTGTCCTTGAAAAGACGTTCAAGAGCCAAGAACCCTCTCCTAACTATGTCAGTTATATTTTCACGATTCTTCCCGTCGTTCTCGTCATCCTCTTCCTCTACTTTATTTTTTCTCGTCAGATGAAAGGGGTAGGGTCCTCTGCGATGAATTTTGGCAAATCACCTGCCAAACTCATGACTAAAGAGACGAATAAAGTGACCTTCAAAGATGTCGCTGGTGCGGATGAGTCGAAGGAAGAGTTAAAGGAGATCGTCGATTTTCTCAAAGATCCACAAAAATTCACGGCGCTTGGCGCTCGTATTCCCAAGGGGGTATTGCTCGTAGGCCCCCCGGGCACTGGAAAGACTTTGATTGCGAAAGCTGTCGCTGGGGAAGCAGACCGACCCTTTTTCTCGATTTCCGGCTCTGACTTTGTCGAGATGTTTGTGGGCGTTGGCGCGAGCCGTATTCGAGATATGTTTGACCAGGCCAAGAAGAGCGCGCCTTGCATCATTTTCATGGATGAGATCGACGCCGTAGGACGACATCGCGGCGCTGGGATCGGCGGCGGCCATGACGAAAGAGAGCAGACTCTCAACCAACTTCTTGTTGAAATGGATGGATTTGACACTAAGGAGGGGGTCATTCTCATGGCCGCCACCAATCGTCCGGATATCCTCGACCGGGCTCTGTTGAGGCCGGGCCGTTTCGATCGGCGCGTCGTTCTCGATTTGCCTGATGTCAAGGGGCGTTTTGAGATTCTGAAGGTGCATGCACGGAAAATTAAAATCGACCCCTCCGTGGAATTGCAAGACGTGGCGCGTAGCACTCCAGGTGCCTCCGGTGCTGATCTGGAAAACATCCTCAATGAAGCGGCGCTTCTCGCTGCGCGTAAAGGAAGGTCTGCTGTGACTTCCGGCGAAGTGAAAGAGGCCTGCGATAAAGTGCGTTTCGGGAAAGAGCGCAGAAGTCTTGAGATGGATGAAAATGAGAAGAAAACGACTGCTTTTCATGAGTCGGGACATGCGATTGCGGGATTGATCGTGAAGCATGGAGATCCTGTAGATAAAGTGACGATCATTCCGCGAGGCTTTTCTCTTGGCGCTACTTACTTTATGCCGAAAAAGAACCGTCTGAGTTATTGGAAAAAAGAGGCGCTGGATCAGCTTATTGTTCTAATGGGGGGCAGAGCTGCCGAAGAGCTCTTCGTCAAAGATCTTTCCTCAGGTGCGCAGCACGATATCATGCAGGCCACAAAAATTGCCCGTAGTATGGTATGCGAATGGGGCATGAGTGATTCTTTAGGCGCCGTTCTTTATGATGAAAGATCTGAGTCTGGGCAATATTTAGGGATGTCTGGTTTCCACGAAAAGAACTATTCCGAAGAGACGGCGCAGCAGATCGATACGGAAGTAAAGACCCTCATTAACGAAGCGCATAAGAGGGCTCGCGAGATTTTAGAGACCAATCGGAATAAAGTCGTCTTGATGGCTGATATGCTGATGGAATTCGAGTCGCTCGATGCTACGGATGTGAAAGAGATTATGAACGAGGCTTGGGATGCGGAGAAAAAACGCTCCCGTCTGAAGGCTGCCGATGAGCTGCAAAAACGGGCGATTCCCCCTCCCGTTCCTGTTCAAAAACCGCCTGCATCTTCTCCGGTTACCGACACGAAGAGCGGAATGCAGCCTGGTTTGAATTGACCTCACAAGCACCCATAGTTTTGACATTTGGTATTAATGGTATTAACCAGAGGGGTAAACAGGTGACAAATCGCGCTGCGAGGCAAAGACAGATCGAAGCACAGCGGTCCGAAAGAGGAGTCCATAGTAAAACTATGGACGACGATAGAGGATCGATATGTCGAAGCCGCAGCAAGCTGGTTGTCACCTGTTTGCCCCTCTGGTTAATATTTGGCGATGTCATAGGACGCGTTGTCGAATCGCGTTTGCTGCTAATCCTGCAAGAACACCTCCTAAAACATAGGCGCTGATCGGATCTTTGTTAATGAGAATTTCTTCTGCCGGCCCCCTTTCTCCCTGGAGTGCCCACTTTCCCATCATAAACGCTATCGAGGCTCCAATGGACACGAGTCCTAAAGATGAAACCACATTTCCAACAGCAAGGGGAATGGTGACCAGAGAGGAGCCTAAAAATCCGTGGACTGTGCGACATAAGCACTCGTAGCCCTGCCCACGGATGATGAGTTCATACTCTAGCGCTGGCTGTTCCGCTAATCTATTTTGTACTCGCTGTACCATACATTATTCCTTATTAAATTTTAAAAGATGTTTGATTCGGATTCGGGTAATGTATAAATGATAGATTGTTTTATATTTATTTGCAATTCAAGAAAAAAATAGTGGCGAGCGATTTGATTTGCTTGACTTTGCAACTGACCCAATTAATTATGATCGGTATAATTGCGCATTTTTTTGAGCGATTTGAGAGTTAAGATCGGCGATTTGCTTGAGTTTGAGCAGACTTTGCCCGTCGAGGTCTCTGACCCGTTGCGCAGACGCTGCTTCGTTTTCTTGCATCTTTTGACGCAGCTCTTGAAGTTTTTGAATATCTTCTTGCAGTAGTTCTCGCTGTGCTTTCAGCTCCAAGATCCCTTGTCTGATGGCCTCTTGTTTGCGGCCGAGGCGCGCCTCTGTTTCGACAAGTTGTTGGCGTATTTGCTCAAGCTTTTGCACTTTATCTTCGAGGGCTTGTCTTTGAGATTCGATCGCAGCGGTTTGAGCGATCAGACCATCTTGCGCAGAGTGGAGGCTGGCAACGAATGTTTGGAATTTTTCGAGTTCCCCCTTTTCCCTAGCCTCTTGCGCCGACATAAAGTCCACAATTTGTTGGATTGCTTTATTGCCTAAAGCGATTTGAGCAACAAGACTGGAAAATTCCTCGTCGGTTTTGTGCATGTTAGCAACGGCCCCTTGCAGCTCTCTGCTTGTGTCTTCTAGGCCATGTGCTGCTTGCTGGAATGCACCGATCTCTTGTCCCATCTTAAGATTCAAGGAGAGAAACTGCTGTACCTGCGATTGGACGCCTGCGCAGGTTTGTCGTAGATGGGCAACGGTAGCCTCTAGCCCCTCTTTCGTTTTTGTCAGTGTCCCATTTTCTGTCTTCAGTACATCAATTTGTATTTCCAAATTGTGTTGTGCGTTGTGTAGTTTGAGATTCTCTCCCTTAAACTTTTCTAGCTCTCCCTGAAGAGTCTTTGTAGTCTCTTGAATGCGAGATTCTTCTTTCGACAGCTCTTGCGTGAGCGCCTCTGTCTTCTTCGTTACGCTTTGAATGAGAGCCACGTCCCTTTGCATGGCAGCTTGCACCTTCCCAAGCCAGCGATCGTTTACGATCTCCTGCATTCTTAAGACGCTTGCAGATACTACCAGAAGTGCGTATCCGATGGCCGCAAACATTTGGTTTGTGAAAAGAGCGCCGGTGAGGCCAATGGCCGCCGCCGCAAGGAGCGTGATTGCGAGCAGTTTTGTAAAGCTGAAAGAGCGGGTATCCGCATTGAACGCAGAGAGGTTTGGCTGTGGCAGTGCGATCGGGACTGCGCTCATGACTGCTCTTTGTCGTCAAAAGTAAGATCGGTACGGTGAGGATCACGAGGCGCCATTCCTTGTGCCTGGCGTGCTACGTTTGCAGCTCGGAGTACCTGCGGATCAGTCTCTTCGGCGTCATTCAAAGACTGAAGTTGGCTAGAGAGTGATGCTATAGTCTCGTTGAGTGCTTTGGTTGTTCGTTCATATTGTTGCAGGGTGTTCTGGAAGTAAACACGCTCTTGATTGAGCCGAGCAAGATTTTGTTGGAAATTCTGGTTTTGTTGAGTGAGAGAGTCGAGCTGTTGTTGAAGGAGAGCGCGGTTAGCCTGTAATTGGAGTGATACAGAGGCGAGGGTCTGGTGAGACTGTTGGAGTGCTTGACGCAATGCTTGGGCATCTTGAGGGCTCTGTAGGTTGGATGCAAATGTCTGTAGCAGTTCGTTTAATGGGCCGATTTGGTCTGATAATCTATCGAGCGATTGTTTAAATTGTTCATTTTGTGCAGTGAATTTTTCTATTTGCTCTGTCAAAATTTGATTAGTCTGAGTTAATTGCTGGTTTTGTACTTGCAGCTCCTGGGTCGTATTGTGTAGTTGTTGGTTTTGCTGTGTCAGCTGGGCTGTCTGCTGCTGTAATTGTTCCGTTTGGTTGCGCAATTGAATGTTTTCCTGATTCAATAGGCCACTGGTCTGTGAAAATTGCAGATTGAGGTCATTGAGCTGCTGAATTTGTCGTAGCAACCGCGCATTTTGGGTTCTAAGATCGTTAATACCATGTTGAAGTGCGCCTCCCGCTCGATTGTACTGTTCTATAATCGCTGCAGTGCTGCCCCACTTGCGGACGGCGCACAAAGAGATGAGAGAGAAGACGCATGTTGTGGTGGCAAAAGCGCACGCTGTATCCGAACCGCGTACTCCAGTAATAATACTGCCAACGCCTGAAAGAACGGCAAACATCCCCAAAGCAGATTCAATAGGACCATAGTTTTTGTTGCCGCATCGGACTACGCCTCTCGGTGGGGGGATCGGTTGAAACGGAACAAGCGGGGGGGGAGATGTCATAAAAAATCCCATCACAGAAATTGGGAATCATTATGATTCTTTTCTTGAGAAATGACAAGAAATTTATTTAGTCAAAACCCAGAGGGTGAGGAGGACGATGGCGACTTTTGCGCCTAGTACCATGACGATCCGCTGAAAATGGCGTTCAACGAATTTGTTGACTCGTTCGCCCCAAAGGATCATCGCTCCGCCCACAAGAAAAAAGCGGATGAGGCGAGCCGCAAAGAGGCAGAGGGAAAAAGGGACAATCCCTAAGTGAAAAACGCCTGCCGCGAGACTGAGGACTTTGAGGGGAAAGGGGAGGAGGGCGCCAAAAAAGACAGCTCCATTTTCATAGGTCTGAAAATGGGAAGACATAGTGGCAAACTGGGCACTTGAAATGAGGTGGGGCACAATGTAGGGGCCGAGGACATCCCATAAAAAATGGCCTACGAGGTAGCCAATCAGTCCGCTGCAGAGAGAGGCGATAGACGCAATAGCGATATAGAAAAATGTTTTATTCCGATTTTGGAGGCAAAAAAACATAAGGATGGCGTCTAGAGGGATGAAGAGGATCAATTCCAGAGAAAAGAGGAGGGCAATCCAGAGGGAGGCTCTGGAGGAGCTGGCCTTTTGGATGGCCCAGGTGTGTAAACGGGAAAAACGTGGTTCCATCAATCCTTGGCAACCCTTGCTGTAAATTTTTGAGGGAGCAATTTCCTCCTTCTCGCACGGACATTGTAATTCTTTCAACCTTTAAAGACACGGATATACCCGTTCCACCTCAAAGGCCCCTTCTGTTGACAAGTCTTTCTTTTTCTTGTAGGAGGGAAAAAACGAGAGGTGAGCATGACTCATAGAGGCCAGCCCAAAGGGCTTTCATTACTATTTTTTACAGAGTTATGGGAGCGTTTTGGCTTTTATATGGTCCAAACGATCTTGATTCTCTATATGAGTCAGGGACTGCACTATTCTGACACGAAATCGTATCTTCTCTATGGCGCTTTCAGTTCGTTACTGTATCTGACTCCCGTATTAGGCGGCTATATCGCAGATAGATACATCGGATTTCGACAATCGATCCTCTTGGGAGCAATCCTTTTTGCTGTGGGGTACGCGGTCATGGCGATCCCTAGTTCGCATGCTTTTTTTCTCGGTCTGAGCATTGTCGTTTTGGCTAATGGCCTCTTCAAACCCAGCGTATCGAGTATCGTAGGTCACCTCTATACACACGATGATCCGCGGCGCGAGGGGGGATTTACCATTTTTTATATGGGGATCAATATCGGTTCTCTCATCCCTCCTTTGTTTGTAGGCGCTCTCGTTGCCGCCTACACTTGGGGCTCAGGTTTCCTTGCCGCGTCCTTGGGAATGCTCATCTCTCTTGTGACCTTTGCGTTAGGTTGCAGGGGACTTCGCGGGGTGGGACAGATGCCGAGCGCATCGCCTTTGAAAAAAGGGAACAAGGGGCTTTTTTATCTCTTGTTTTTTGCGGGGCTGATCGCACTGATCGCTCTTGCGCGTCTTCTTCTGGTCTTCCCCGCAGAAGCGGATATTGTCCTCGTTGTGGCCTCGCTCGCAATTGTGGGTAGCGTTTTATTCTTCCTCTTCAAAGAGCGGCCAGAGCAGAGAAAAAAGCTCTTTGCTTGTCTAGTGCTGATTCTCATCTCCGTGGGTTTTTGGGCTCTTTATAACCAAACGTTTACCTCTCTGATGCTCTTTGCCGACCGGAACATGTCGAAACAGTTTTTGGGACTGACAATCGATGCCGAATTTACGCAGTTTTTCAATCCCTTCTTCATTGTCTTACTGAGTCCGTTTTTAAATTGGCTCTGGTCTTGGTTGGAAAAAAAGAAGCTGAATCCTTCCACGCCCACAAAGTTTAGCTTAGGGGTTTTATTCATGGCCTGTGGCTTTTTATATTTATGGATAGGAACCCATTTTTTCAGTACAGGTCCCGAGTCTTCTCCTTGGTGGCTTGTCATCAGCTATCTTTTGCAAACAGTAGGCGAGCTGCTCTTGTCGCCGATCGGTCTTGCCATGGTGACGAGACTCTCTCCTAATCACTTGGTAGGTATGATGATGGGGGTGTGGTTCTTAACCCAATCGGCGGCTTTCGCTATCGGTGGCGGATTAGCGGTTTTTTCTAATATTCCCACAGGCACAACGCAAATTGCGGCCCTGGGGATCTATTCGCACTCATTTCTGATTTACGGACTCATTTCTTTGGCGTTGACGGTCATCAGCTTTTCCCTAGTTCCTTTCTTGAAGCGACTGATCGGCATACCGTCAGGACCTATCATGACGCCGAAGTAAGGCAGTGGTAGATTGGGGGAGGGGAGCAGTCCTTTGAGGAGATTTTCCAAATGGAGCTGCTTGAATAGATCTTGCAGCATCAGTTGGAAAATGGCTTTTTGAATTTCTCCTACAGGAAAGCCGGTCTCGTTACTGATGTTACGCAGTTCGATTTGACGGATCGTAGGATAGCGTTTGATGCTTCCATTTGCCTGCGTTACTTCCACAGAGAGATTGCGCAGAATGAGGGTGCGTATTAAGTACTCTTTGGAACTGTAGCGCTCTTTTTTTTCATACAGCATTCGATCCCAGTTAGTGCCTTGTTTCTTGGCATCGTAAATTTCTATCCCCACGAAAATGTCATCGATTTCTATCGAATCAATGATGAGAGGATTCGCGGTGATTTGATCAAATGTAGTTTGTACGCTTGCCTGCTTAGCGCTGAATGAGAGAGGCGTTTTGGAGTAAGGGGGATTGCCGATGACAATATGTTGCAGCTTGGCCCCCTGTTTGCTGAGATCCAACGCATGAAGGGTTACGGGCGCGTGCAGCTGTCGGGAGAGAAAGTGAGCAAGGATAGACTCTCTTTTTACCCATGCAGTAAGCGCAATGCAGGCAAGGGCAATAAGAGCAAGGAGGAGGATCAGGGAGAACTTACGCATTATTAGAAATCAAGATAACTTATTTGAAAAAAAGAGACAACAGGGCATCTTCTGGCTTTGAGTGCCTTTGAGGTGGAACGGGTATGTACCCGTTCCACCTCAAAGGCACCCAAGAAAATCGCATTGAAATCTCTCTAAAATCGAATAAAAAAGCGAGGTCAATATTGACTTAATATTAACCGCGCTGTTTTATTCGATTTGAGAGGATTTGAATCGATTTGCTTTGG
>JACRBF010000033.1 GCA_016213175.1 Chlamydiia bacterium | reverse complement strand
GGCGACTATTGACACAACGGATCAACGACAACTTTCAAATTATTCAGTTGAATCCAATCCAATTAGGTTGAATGAATTTTGGGTGCACCTCAAGTGGAAGCACTATATACCCGTTCCACCTCAAAGGCGCCCAAAGTAAATCGATTCAAATTCTCTCAAATCGAATAAAAAAGCGAGGTTAATATTAAGTCAATATTGACCTCGCTTTTTTATTCGATTTTAGATAAATTTCAATTCGATTTGCTTGGGTGCCTTTGAGGTGGAACGGGTATATGATCCCCGGAATTTGAATCGAAAATCGGCCAAAATAATCCCCAAAATCGACGAAACCTGGGTTCGTGGACGGTCTCTAATGTATTTTATTGATGGCTACAACTTGCTCTTTGCTCTGCAAGAGTCTTCCCGCTCTCTCCTCTCGCAAAGAGAACACCTCATCCAGTTTTTGCAACAACTATTCACCCAGCATCGCTGGCAAGGATTGCTTGTTTTCGATGGAACAATTCGTGCGGATGAAGAGAGTGGAAGATCGTATCCTAGTCCTCTAGAAGTGGTGTACACTTCCAAAGCGCAGAGCGCTGACGACTATATTGTGGAATGCATTGCCTTTTCCAAATACCCTAAAAAAATCACAGTCATAACGAATGACCGCAGACTCACTGCCAATGCCCATTCCCTTGGCGCCAAGACAATGCCTACAAAGCGCTTCATCGAACATCTGATGATCCGCAAACAGAAGCCCCTCGTAAATTTAGAAAAAGACCCCATTGCTGAAACAAAGCATCAAATCGAACGATTGCGGAAAATTTTCGAAGAAGAAGGAAACTGAACGCGATCACGTTTCTGCAAATACAGGCTCTTTCGACAGAGAAAGACTCTCCCAGGGAAACTGAGCAATCAACCGAAATACTTCGCTTGTCGTAGCCGCTCGATTTAATTCTGCTCGCAATGACCTCGCCCCTTCACAGCGCTTGAGATACCAACATCCCACGCGCCTGAAATCCAATAGAGACTGCCGCTCGTTTTGGTACTGAACAATCGCCTCAAAATGCTCCAATAACGAGGCACGAAGGAACGCTACCCCTCTTTCAAGAGGCGCTTTTCCGCTTAATCCTCGTATCGCATCTTCGACAATCCACGGCTGTCCCATTGTCCCTCTTGCTACTAAAGCAGCATCGCATCCCGTATACGCAAACATCCGCTGGATACTGGAGGCATCAAATAGATCTCCATTGCCAATCACTTTGATTTGATCTGCCGCTTCAACGCAATCTCGAATATGATCCCAATTTGCAGGCCCTTTATACCCTTGCGCGCGCGTACGTCCGTGAATGGCAATCGCTTTGGCTCCTGCTTTCTCGGCAATACGAGTAATTAAAGGAGCGTTGATGCTCATCTCATCCCATCCAGCGCGAATTTTCACCGTGACGGGAATCTTGACAGCAGCAATGACCTGAGAGAGTACCTCTCCAATCATCTCTGGTTGTCTCAACATCCCAGATCCGCTGCCGTCCTTCGTAACCTTATCGACAGGGCATCCACAATTAAAATCAATCACGTCGAAACCCAAATCTTCGATAATGCGAGCCGCCGATGCGGCAATACCTGGTTTGCTGCCGCAGATTTGCGCGCCGATGGGATGCATATCCGGGGAATAATCTAAAAGACGGTACGTATTGGCGTCATTACGAATGAGCGCGTCAATCTTGACCATTTCGCAATACACAATCCCTGGACGATACCGGCACGTCATACGACGAAAGGGGAAATCGGAACATCCCGCCAGCGGCGCATAGAAGATATTATTCGGCAGTTCGGCGACTCCGATAGAAAAAGGGGTTTGTAAAAATTTCATTGGAGAAAGCTCAGAGCTCGAAGGAGGACCATTTCCAAAAGACGAAGGGCAAAAAAAGCAAGGAGCGGACTGAGATCCAACACCCCGCCGAGCGGAGGAAGGAGCCTTCTAAAAAAAAAGAGATAGGGATCGGTATAAAAGGCCAAAAATCGGACAAAGTGGCTCATTTGCCAATTGGGCAGCCAGCTAGTGATGATGCGTAAAAACAGCAAGACCGTATAACTCACAAATAAAATATGAACGGCCTGAATAAGATACTGACCCACAAAAATCCCTCACTTTTAGAAGCGTAGTTTAAATCCTATCCAAGAACTTTTCAACTCCTCGTAGAAAAAAGAAAACTCTGTCATAATAGGCAAGCACTATACCCAAGTGATTGCAAAACTTGGGAATTTGACAAGGAGGCGGCGCAAATTTTTTCCTCTGGAGCGAGCGACCATTGCCGAGAGGCAAGGCGCGAGGAAAGAGAAAAAATAGGCTGCCAAGCCGACGTGGTCAAAAAACCAATTTTTGCATTCACTTGGGTATATGTACTCCGCCGGTCTACAAATTGACAAACCCTTTGTAAGAACCGCCCTGATCCGGACAGGACGGCGCGGTTTTACGATCTGCTCCCTTAAATCGAACCTCCTATCTGCGCCGGATGATGTAAAGCGGCTTTACTCTGGCAAATTCCGAGGGCGCATTACCTCTGGGCTTTCTGCTAAAGATCTTTTAATACGCCCTATGGAACTCAAGGTCACTAGGGGGAGGCACATTGAGCAAGCACTTAGTTTTCAACTAGATAGCACAACCTGTTTGCAGCCAGACGATGTGATTACGACCCCCTATGCAATTAAAAAAGGCATAGGCAAAACGGAAGCGCTCCTTTGCACCGCCACAAAAGAGGCCATCCGCTCGCGGCTCCATGAGCTTGATAAATTACAAATTCAACCCGATTTTATTTCGTCCGCCTGCCTAGGACTTATCCAATATATACGGTGGCGCTACCCCCGTTTGGATGAGGCATTCCTCATCGATCTCGGATCAAGCGAATGCAGTTGTGTGCTGATGTGCGGCGGAGAATTCAAAAAATCCTATTCCTTGAGCATGGGAATCGAGGCGCTCCTCTCAGCGCTTTGGGAGGATCGAAAAAAACTTTTGCTCCCTAAAGAAGTAGAAGGGGTCGCCAGGCAGATCGATTTATTGCAAATGCGGAGCCATTTGAATCCCCATTTATGGGCGGAACTCGAGGGATTGCAGCAAGAGCTCGGGAGAGTGATCGCCTCTTTTCACCGTTTGAGCGGAAAAAAACCGGTGCTCTTTACAGGATATATAGACGCCTTTCGCAATCTCCCCGAATTCCTCTCTCAAAACTTAAAAGAGACCGCCTGCCTCGATTTGACCCTTTCTCCCCTGGATAGCGAAGAGGTCAAATATGCAGTGGCGATTGGTCTTGCTATTCCTCCCGTTTCCGCTCCGCTCCAACTTCTGCAAAAAGAATTTTTCCCAAAAAAAATTTGGCGCAGAGCCGGATATTATGCCCTTATCCTCTACTTCTCATCGATCCTCCTTGGAGGAGGGCTCTGCTTGATAGGGAAAAAAATATTACAGGAGAGGGCAGAAAAAGCGATCCAATCCGTACAACCGATGCTCGATCATTGGGACCCAGAATTAAAACCCGCTATCTTTTCTCATGACTTTGATGCTGTAGATCGCTGGATTGCAGAGGTGGAAGCGCATAATAAGGAGTATCCCTACATTTTACAAGCGCCTAGGCTGACTGACGTGTTATCATGGATCAATGAGACGCCGCTTTTGCTCCATTTTCAAAAGGAGGGAGATCCTTTGGAAATCTTGCAAATTCGCTACCAACTCGTCGAATTTCCTAAGATCCAATCGCCTCAGGCGAAGTACCTGGCTAAAGTGGATCTGGAATTTAATATGAAAAATCCAACGAATGCACGAAAGTTTCATGAATTTCTTCTGCAAGGAGATTCTCTGATCGATCCTGCAAGAGGAATTGAATGGAATTTGCAAAACAACGGCTACAAAACCTCCTTTTTTTTAAAAAACCATATACCGGACATGATTCAATCATCGGATTTGGGCTGATGTGAAAGTTCCTGAGAGATTGTTAACGGATATGGATTTCGTCGCTTTTCGGAGGATTTTTGGCCGATTTTCGATTCAAAAGGTCCCGAGAATCGACAGAAACCAAATCCGTTAACAATCTCTGAACCTATGTAGGCATCCTCTATGTTCCAAACACTCCTTGAATCTTTTGGGAAATTCTCGTTTTCCCAAATGAGACCCCCCTTTTTTTTTCTCTCTCTCCTCATTCCCTTGCTTCTTGGAAGCGGTTATCTCATTGTAGAAAATGTCGCTTTTCTCCAATTGGAAGAGCGCCTTCTCTACGCATCGCGCAAAGGGCAAGCTGCCATCGAAAAAAAACAAAGAAAAGAGGCGTTCATCCATAAACATGCCAATGCTGATCCCTACTTTCTCGACACGCAAATCGAACAACTCTCGTTTCTAGGCAAAGAAAGGACAAAAATCTTGTATCTTATGCAATACCCCTCTTTAACCGAGAAAAAGGCTCTTCGAGAACGACTAGAGACTCTTGCAAGCTTAAATAACCGCCTCTCTTTTGCCGAAAAAGACATCCGTTCGCTCGGAAATATAAAAGAGGTGGAGGAGAGGCAAAGACACCCTGTGCAAATAGACGAAACCGATCTCCAAAAGCTCTGTTCTATTCTCGAAGGCGTCCCCGTTCACTCATTCAAACCAATCTCGGGTATGCCCCAACTCATGATTTGTGATATAAAGATCAGAAAATCTGCCAAATCGCCCTATTTGGAAATATCTGACCTCAACCTCTTACGCAGGGATTGGATCAACGAATGAGCATGCATAAATATCTCTCTCTTTTCTTGGCTCTTCTTGCGGTTGGATGCACGCAGCGCACGGATGTTTCCGATCCGTTGGTTGCCATTCAAATCCAAGATCGCAACGGTCTCACAGAAACGATCAGTATGCCAGAGCGGCTGCTTGGGTATGAAAAAATCGACTTCCTTTCATCCCAGCCCTACAAAAAAGTGGCAAGAGTCTATAAACGAATGGGGAAAAGCCACTCTGTCATCACAACCTATCATCCCAATGGAGTGATTGCGCAGTACCTCGAAGCGGAAGAAATGCGCGCACATGGATTTTATCGCGAGTGGTTCCCGAATGGTCAAATGAGAATTGAAGCGATCGTTATAGGAGGCTCTGCCGATGTCTCTTTGGGAGCGAGCAGAGATTGGCTATTCGACGAAATAAGCAGAGTATGGGATGAACAGGGGAATCTCATTGCGACTATTCCCTATCAGAAAGGTGTTCTCCAAGGAGTAAGCACCCATTTTTATCCTTCAGGCTCCGTACAGAGGAAAATTCCCTATGTCAAAAATTTGGAAGAGGGGGAATCGTTAGACTTTTATCCCGATGGCCGCCTGCGCTCAAAAATCAACTATCGAATGGGGACAAAAAAAGGGGAGTCCGTAGGCTTTTTCGAAACAGGCTCGCAAGCGTGGCGGGAAGAATACATCGACGGACTTCTTCTGAAAGGACTCTATTACGATGCAAAAGGAAAAAGTGTTGCTGAAACGATGGATGGTAGGGGGTGGCAAGCCTCGTATGAGGGAGACAGACTGAGAGCATTACAAGAAATTAGACAAGGCGTGCAGGAGGGGGAAGTAAAACAATTCACCCAAACAGGGGAACTTCAATCTTCCTATTCAACAAAAAGCGGCAAGAAGCATGGAGAAGAATTGGTTTACTATCTTGCTTCCGGAAATCCGGAAAAACCAACTCCGCAAACTAAGTTATCGATTCAGTGGGACCAGGGAGCCGTTCACGGCGTTGTAAAAACGTGGTATGAAAATGGGCAGCTCCAAAGTCAAAGGGAGTACTGCCGCAATCAAAGGCTTGGCCCTTCATGCGCCTGGTATAAAAACGGCTCCTTGATGTTCGTCGAAGAATACGAAGAGGGACGTTTGCAAAAGGGCGCCTACTACAAAAAAAATCAAAACGAACCAATCTCTACGATCTTCAATGGCAATGGAATCGCCCATCTCTATGACGAAGAGGGTGTGTTCATGAAGAAAGTCACCTACGCCAAGGGAAAGCCCCAGGAACCAGAAGAGTAGTACAGTCTACTTAGTTTTTTTGAGGGTGGAGGCGGGCGACTGTTTCTGAGCCTCTGGTTTAGGACTGCAGAAATGGCTGCCAGGGCATTCGTTGGCTCTGCACAAAGCTCCGGGAGAGACTTTCGTACACATAGAATAATATCCCTCTGAAGGACACTGCCACGAAACTGTATAAGGAGTCAGCGAAACATTGGGAGCTCCCGGGTGGGTGTAGCCCGTGTTCGTTAAATTTGTAGTAAAATTTTTCTGCTGTCCTGGTTGGATTGAAAACTGTCCCAAAAAAGTGCCGTCTTGTGCCTGAATCGTCGCAGTAAGGATGAAAGGGGAATCGTTGATCAACATGACTGATCCATCATTGGTACCTCCCCAACAGGCGCTATAGAGGCAAATAATGAGCGCCAACCATCGATTCATTGTAAACCGGGCCCACTCTTTTGACCTGTCTGAAAAAACGCCCAGCGCATATCAAGCTGCCCCATTGAAGACAGAGAGACCTTTTCAAGATCTTCTCGTTTCAAATAGTTCAGAGCAAAGTGAAAAATTGGGAGAATCGGCATATCGTCCATCAGTACTCTTTCTGCCTGGCTTAAAAGATGTTTTCTTTCTTCCATTTCTGTACATAGCGCGGACTTGTCTAATAGGTCAACATATTCAGCCCTCTCCCATCCTGTATTATTAGTACTCGCACCCTTATACTTAAATACTTCTAGAAAATTCACAGGATCGTTGAAATCGGCCGTCCAGGAACCTGCGGCAATTTGATACTCTTTTTTAGACACTCTTTGAAAAAATACCTTCGGTTCAACAGCCTCTAGCAGCACCTCGATACCCAATTTCTCTTTCCACCTTCTCTGCACGGCTTGAGCAACCGAAGCATTGCGCTCCGTATTAGAATAGCTGATCACCAGAGGCTCTTGGAAAAGATCAAAACCATCCAACGGTTGCGCCATCAAGTCTTTGCGTTCCAAGCCCATTTGAGGGGGCACGAGAGTATATGCCGGCTCTTGCCCCCCTTGAAGCACATGCTTTACAATTCCTTCTCGATCTAAGGAAACTCCCAATAAACGTCTTACCCTAGTATCGGACAGGGGGTTTTTCTTGCCTCCGATCATTTCTTCCGTGTTAAGGCGATAAAAATAGGTTCCGCAAAAAGGGCTGATTTGTAAAGCCCCCCCCTGTTTCAAAGAAGCAATCGCATCAGCAGGAATTGAAGAAAGGGGAGATCCTGCCCAATCGAGCTTTCCCTCTTCATACATCCGCAGCGAAGTATCTGGCGCTGCAACAAAGATCTGAACCCCCTCTAATTGAACTGTCTCTGCCTCCCAGTATTTTGGATTTTTCGCGAAGACGAGCTTGTCAGAATGTTGCCAGCTTTGAAGACAAAACGGCCCATTCGAAACAAAGCGCTCAGGCACGAGACACCAATCAGAATATTGGGCCACCGTCTTGGCATGCACCGGAAAAAAGGAGGGCATGGAAAGTAGTTCGAGAAAGTAGGGAAGAGGAGATTCCAAATCTACGACAAGCGTTTGGTCATTCTCCGCCAAGACGCCTACGGTATCAAGCGAAGCGCGCCCCAATTTTGCCTCTTTCGCATTTTTGATTGGATAGAGTTGATAGGCCATATCCGTCGCAAACTGCGGATCGAGAAGAGTTTTCCAGCTCGAAACAAAATCGGAAGCAGTCACCGGCTCGCCATTCGACCAATATGATTTTCGCAACCGAAAAGTGTAGCGTCTTCCCGAATCGGTCACAGAAACCTTCTCTGCAAGAGCCATCTCCAATGCGCCCTCCGAGTCTGCGCGAGTGAGTCCCTCGAACAGCATGTGGATCAATGTGATGCTATCGAGATCCCTTGCCCTTCTAGGATCCAGTATGGCAGGATCGGAGTTCACGCTGAGGCGTACGGAGCGATTCAACGTCGGAGAAGGCTTCGCGCAAGAGGCTGCGAGAAAAAAACAAAGGAACGTCAACAACCATGTGGATCGAAATAATTTCCCCCGCCCCCGTCTTAAATACACCCCATTTTCCTCTCGCTTTTGGAGGTGCGTCCGGCTTTGAAATCCCTCTCGATCATAGAGGATTCCCATTATCCTTTGAATTCGTCGCATTGAGAGGGATGACATTTGAAGTCCTCAGTGTATTTTCAGAAAGCAGCGTACCAATTTTTCACATTTCTTGCCCGTTCTACCCCCATCCCAATCTCTACTTAGATAGCCGTTTTGCCAAAGCGCTATCGCAAAAAAAGCCAGTTCTTACAATGCAACAAAGGCCCTCCAAAAAAACCATCCTAGAGAGAATGCTCCAAATGATCGGTACGCCTTATGTCTGGGGCGGTAATTGGAATGCGGGGATTCCTGAAATGCTTATCTATTATCCGCCGACACAGCGCCTCAACCCCTCAGAAGAGATTCTATGGACTCTCAAAGGAGTCGATTGTTCGGGGTTGCTCTTCGAAGCCTCCAACGGAACTACGCCAAGAAACACATCGGAACTCCTCTATTTTGGCAATCCCGTTCCCATTGACGAGCAGCTCATGCCGCTCGACATGCTTCTCTATCCCGGTCACATCGCCTTTGTCGTTGATGCGCACACGACGATCGAAAGCAAATTTCCCTTCGGCGTCATTCAGAGAAATTTATCGGAACGTCTTTGGGAATATGCACAAGCAAGAACGCGAGTGAACGATTGGTCCTCTGATTTGAATCCACGTAACCATTTTGTAATCCGTAGGTTTCAGTGAGCGTATCGAGTGGTGTACGCATTTCGCTTGATTTAATTTTCAATTTAAGAATAACATCCGTTATGTCTGCCTGAGTCGGGTCGTCTTGGAATGAACCTGTATTCGAAGATGCAAGCGATTCGGCGATGGATGGCAACGCTACAGAAAGTTCTTAGCGAAAGCTAAAAAATAAAGATCGTCCAAATATGGAGAGCAAAACAATGAATCTATTAGCCAAAACTACGCCATGGGTTGTAGCTTCCCTGCTTGCAGCAGCTACAGCCTTTGGTGACGACAAATGTCGCCCTCAAAAAAGCTTTGAGCAAGGTCGTCAACTCGCTCAAACGCAAATGATGCCCGGCTACGATGCACCTGCCCGCATCGACGTCCGAGGAGCATGGGACTTCTATGCAAGCGCAAGCTTCATCTACTGGCAAATGCTGCAAGACAATATGTCCTATGCATTCGTCGACAGCCTGTCTGATACGAACAGAATTAGCAATTCTCAGCTTCAAGGCAACTTTGCTGAGCTGAATTTCAAGTACCAACCCGGCTTTAAAGTGGGATTGGGAATGAATTTCGATCAAGACAATTGGGATTCCTATGCTGAGTATACAAGACTTTACTCCTCAGATCGTTCAAGCACGACGGGAGCATTAGATCCTAGCGGCGCCCAAGCCCCCATTCTTCCAACAGTGGGACATCCTGTAACCATTGGATCCAATGCGTTCAATGCAGCGAGTGCTCATTGGAACTGCTCATTGAACTTTGCCGACATCGATCTTGGACGCGTTTATTATGTGGGTACAAACCTCACATTCCGTCCAGCTTTTGGTGCGAGAGGCGCTTGGATCCAGCAAGGCTATTTCGTTGATTATACCAACGACGTTTTCTCTAGTTCTGGTGAGGCCTTAGGCCCAACCAGCGTCACCATGAGAACTCATTCTTGGGCGGTAGGTCCTAGAGCAGGACTCAATACCAATTGGATGGTTGGTCAAGGAATCCGTTTCTATGGAAACGCAAATGCCGACATGCTCTACACAAAGTACAAAGTGCAGTCGAAAACACATCAACAGCTGACAAGCACCGGCGCTACTCAGTTCTTTATCGCAAAAGATCGGGTAATGGCTCTCCGAACACACTTGGACCTAGAATTAGGGCTTGGTTGGGGTTCTTATTTCGACAACAACAATTGGCATATCGATTTGTCAGCCTCTTACGGGTTCCAAGTATTCTTTAATCAGAATATGTTCCCCCGTTATTTGGATGATCTAATGGCTGGTAGCTTCATGGATGCCAGCGGCAATCTGTATGCTCAAGGCTTGACTGCGAACGTCAGACTCGATTTCTAGATCATACTCCTTGTAGTGTGATGTAGCTTCTGCCAGACTGGGTTCACGCCCAGTCTGGTTTTTTATTTTCTCAGCCGATCAATTAGGTTAGCAATCAATCCTGTCCATCCGTTCTGATGAGACGCTCCGAGTCCCCGTCCTGTGTCTCCATGAAAATGTTCGTAGAAGAAGAGATGATCCTTAAAATGAGGGTCTCTTTGAAATTTCTCTGTATCACCAAATAGGGGACGTCTTCCATCAGAATCCTTTTTAAAAAGAGAAAGCAACCTCTCTGTATAGGAAAGCGCCATTTCTGCAGGCGTGACCGCCTTTTCTCCTGGTACATGGATGCTCAATGTATCTCCGAAGGCATCTCCCAGTTTATCCAAAGCGTCAATGAGAAAATAATTCATAGGAAACCAAATGGGGCCTCTCCAATTCGAATTGCCTCCTTTGATCTTTTCCCTTGCTTCTCCCGGTTCATAGAAAAGGAACTGATCATGCAATTTAGCGGGATGGTTCTTATGATACTTCGATAGACTTCTCAGCCCATACTTAGAAAGAAATTCCTGTCCATTCCACAGATAGGCTAAAAACCTTTGCAACTCATTCTTGTCCAATAAACCAAAAAGACGCTTAGAACAGGTTTCGTGCGTCACTTTTTGAATACATTTATCGGTGAGAGAGGATCGTTTTTGTAAAAGCCATTGGTATGCTGCGAAGAATTCGGGAAACGCCTTCAACTCCTCCTCGTCCCACACATCGCACGCAAAAAAGGGAATAATGCCAGTCAAAGAGCGCACCCGAATTTGTTCATAATACCCATCTGGGTAGCGCAAAGTGCTGTAGAAAAAACCATCTTGCTCGCACCACATATCGTAATGACGCCAGTACCCTTTGCGCATGGCAGCTGTGACAAAAACAAAGTGTCGTAAAAACTTAATGGCAAGCCCCTCATACGTAGAATTTTTCTTAGCTAACAGAAGAGAGATTCTCATCATATTGAGACAGAGGAGCGAGATCCACCCTGACCCATCTGCCTGATCGAGGAGATATCCGGGAGGCAATTTTTGAGAACGATCGCAAAACCCGATATTATCCATGCCGAGAAAGCCTCCCTCGAACACGTTATTTCCTAGGGCGTCTACTTTGTTGATCCACCAAGAAAAATTGAGGAGAAGTTTGTGAAAACACTTCTCTAAATACGCATAATCTTCTCTTCCAAATTTTGTTTTTTCATATTCAAACAACTTTAAAACAGCCCAGGCTTGTACGGGAGGATTCGCATCGCTAAACTCCCATTCATAGGCAGGAATCGCGCCATTGGGATGTTGAAATTGATCAAAAAGAAGCATCCAGAGTTGTTGTTTGGCAAACTCGAGATCGATGAGAGCAAAGGAGAGCGAGTGAAACGTTAAATCCCAAGCGGCAAACCACGGATATTCCCATTTGTCCGGCATAGAGAAAATGTGCGTTGATGTGATATGGCGCCAGTGCGTATTGCGGATCTGTTTACGCCCTTCCGGTGGAGGATTTTTTGGATCATCGCCTTGCAGCCAAGCGCCCACATCGTAGAGATAAATTTGCTTGTTCCAAATCATCCCAGAGAGCGCCTGCCTTTGGATGGCCTTTTCCTCTGCCGTAGCTTTTAACGGATGGATTTCTGCATAAAAAAGATCCGCCTCTCGTTTCCTTTCGGCAATGACGGCGTCCACTTCGGCAAGAGGCTCCAGCATAGCGTGTAGGGTTAGTCGAAGGCGCACGACCGCGCTCTGACCAACACCGATGTCTGGGAAAAAGTAATGTAGGGCCGCCTTCGTTCCTTGTCGTTTGGGATTTATAGCCCCGCTCTCTTTGTGAATCAGATACCGATGAAACGCATCTTTTACATAAGGGGTAGCATTGGGACGGCCGAAGAGCGCTTCTTGGTTTGTCTCATTATTTGTAAATAAAGGCTCTGCCCCTTCCTCTCCGTACAGATAGTGTAGCCCCAGATGATAATCGAAAAGAAGGTTGCGCGGGGAGTTGAGCTTGGCATCGTCTGCAATCAAGCAAAGGCCTTTCCCCATCTGAATTTCAGGGGATGGGTCCCTCATCTCTCCCCAGCTCCAGCTATTACGAAACCAAAGATGAGGAAGAATATGTAAAGGCGCTCCTTCAGGACCTCTATTGATCGCCTCAATCCGAATGCAGAGATCTTCCGAATCTTTTTTTGCATACTCGATCACAATATCAAAATAACGATCCTCATCAAAAATACCTGTATCAATCAACTCATATTCCCGGTCGTCAATTCCCCGTTTTCCGTTTTCTGAAACGATTTGGTCGTAGGGATAGATGTTTTGCGGGTACTTATAGAGATACTTGAGATAACTATGCGTCGGAGTAGCGTCGACCGGATAGTAAATCTCTTTGACATCTTCTCCATGATTTCCTTCATAGGAATTGAGGCCGAAGAGCCTTTCTTTTAAAATAGGATCTTTCCCATTCCAAAAGGCTGGGGCAAAGAGAAGCCTTTGAAAACGATCAGAAATCCCCGCAATCCCATCTTCCGATCGCCTAAAAGCACGGAGGCGCGCCTGATCGTGCGTAAAGTAGTTCCACGCATCGCCATCTGCGCTGTAATCTTCGCGGACAGTCCCCCAGCCCCGATCCGATACGTAGGGTCCCCACTTTTCCCAACATTCAAGGCAGTTTGCAGAAGGGATATACCCGTAATTAGGTGCAGCACCTCCTGCAAGTCTTTCTTTCTCTGGATTCACAGATTTTCCGCCACCCATGCAGCGCCTAGAAGCGCCGCATCATCATTCAAAACAACCCAAATGGGAATTGATTCCAAAAGCCCTTGAAAACGCCCCTTGTCAACAAAAGCGGAGACAAACAGTCCTTTTTTCAGAGTCTCCAAAATATGTGGAGCAATCCCGCCCCCTATATAGACGCCTCCCAGAGATAAAAACTTAAGCGCCAGATTACCAGCCTCAGCTCCGTATAAAGAAACAAACCATTCGAGGCTTAATGTGCACGCAATATCGATGCCCTGATTGCCCCAATTGGAGATCACTTGAGATGGATCTTTACGCTCCATCTCCTCTTTCAGCTGTTTGGATGGAATGATCCGACCCGATTCCACTAAAAATTGAAAAATCGTCAAAAGCCCTGGACCCGATACGATCCTCTCATAGGAAACATGGCCCAGCTTTTTGCTCAAAAATTGGAGAAGGCCGATTTCATCGATACTACGCGGGGCAAAATCGGTATGTCCCCCCTCGCAAGCAAAAGGTTTGTGTTCTTTCCCGTCCCAAAAAAGCCCAGCCTCCCCTAATCCAGTTCCCGCTGCAATAAGCGCCTGATTACCCACTTGTCCTGAGATGCCTTTGTGAAGAAGATATAACTCCTCCTGTTTAAGCCTCCTCAAACCGTACGCATTTGCCTCTAAATCGTTTAAAAGACGCACGGGAATCTGTAAAATCCGACGGAGCGATGCAGCATCGACAATCCAGGGAAGGTTCGTCGCCTTACAAATCCCGTTGCGAACAGGACCCGCAATACCGAAACACGCCGTTTTGATTTCCTGTTTTTCCTCACGGAGAAATCCTTGCACTACTTCTTCGAGCCCCTGGTAGGCGCCGCTTAGATATTTTTTCTCCGAAACTTTTTTTCCCCTCTCAAAAAGAGCAAGTCTTGTATGCGTTCCTCCAATATCTCCCGCTAGAAACATGCACACTCCCTTTTTTTCTGATGTACAGAATTTTTTCCATCTTGACGAGAAGATTTATACCTTCCATCCTTAAGTCAAGATTCCACGGAGGATTTCTATGTCTCAACAAGTAGCCGATTCGGCAAAGAAAAAAGCGCTTGAGCTTGCCATTTCCCACATTCAAAAACAGTTCGGCGACGGGGCGATCATGGCTCTTGGCAAGCACGCGTCTGCAAACGGTCTCAGCGTCATCAAAACAGGAGCGATTGCTCTTGATATCGCTCTGGGAATCGGCGGAGTGCCCCGAGGACGCATCATAGAAATTTACGGTCCCGAATCTTCCGGTAAATCCACTCTGGCAACACACATCGTTGCAAACGCCCAAAAAACAGGAGGGATCGCCGCCTATATTGACGCGGAACACGCACTCGATCCTTCCTATGCAGCAAAAATCGGCGTCAATATCGATGATCTCATGATTTCTCAACCCGATAATGGCGAAGAGGCGCTCAATATCGCGGAGATGCTGGCCAGATCTAATGCCGTCGATGTGATCGTTATCGACTCGGTGGCTGCTCTCGTTCCCAAATCAGAACTGGAAGGAGAGATCGGCGATCAACATATGGGACTCCAGGCGCGCATGATGTCGCAAGCTCTCAGGAAATTGACAGCTACCCTTTCTCGCAGCAATACATGCGCAATTTTCATCAATCAGATTCGAGAAAAAATTGGCGTCATGTTCGGCAATCCCGAAACCACAACAGGCGGAAGAGCTCTCAAATTCTATGCCTCGATCCGGATGGATATCCGCCGTATTACGGGCATTAAAAGTCCTGATAACACAACGGATATTGGCTCACGCGTTCGTGTAAAAGTGGTCAAAAATAAGTGCGCGCCGCCCTTTCAATCGGCCGAATTCGACATCCTCTTCAACGAAGGCATTTCCCATATCGGATCTCTCATCGATGTTGGCGTAGACGCAGGCGTTATCGACAAAAAAGGAACCTGGTTCAGCTATCAAAACCACCGTCTTGGACAAGGGCGCGAAGCTGCTAGGGAAGAACTGAAAAATAACGGAAAGCTTGCGGAAGAGATCGAGAAAGGGATCCATGCAAAGATCGCTTCAGGATCTATTTTGCCTAAGAAAGGCTCAGCAGAATCCGCCGCACCTGCCGGCTAGAAGAGTGTGAAGATTTTGGAAAGGGGCTGTCCAAAGCTTCAATGATTCGAGAGTCGTTTGAAATGAAGCAATTTCCTTTTTAAGGAGGGAAATTGCCTCTTTTCTTCCCAAAACAGAGGCTGCATTCACTCCGCCCGTGTGCTCTGCATCTTGTACATCATCATCCAAATCATCAGCGATCTGGAAAGCCATTCCAAGATGGTAAGCACAGTCCCGAAGCGCATCTAGAACAGCCACATCTCCGCCTCCAAAGAGCCAGCCAAAGAGAAAAGAGATCTCAAAGAGCGTCACCGTTTTTTGGTAGATCGTTTTACGCACCGTCTCCCAGCTCAAATCAGAAGGATATAGATCAAGGAACTGCCCATTTGTAGCTCCCTGCATTCCTGCGCAGCGAGTCGCTTCCTGAAGACAAAGAAGAGTCACAGAATCTCCTCTCTGTGCAAACTGGGACAATTTCTTCATCGCAGACCCATTACGGCAAATGCCTCCATACCCTTCCGCAATCAATGTGTAGCTTGCCAAAAGAGCCACCCCTTCTTCAAATTCTCTATGTAAAGAAGCCCTATTTCTTCGGAGATCGTCATTATCCATGCAAGGAAGATCGTCGGCAATGAGCGAAGCTGTATGAAAACATTCGACACTGATCGCAGCAGAGGAGACATCTACTCCATGTCCTAACGCATCGGCAATCATAAAAACGATACTCGGCCTTAGTCTTTTACCGCCGCAAGTGAGAGCGTATTCGCACGCGTTGCGCAGCAAATTTTTTTCTCCCATTTGCTCTATAAAAAGAGGGAGAGACTTTTCAAATCTGTAACGATACTGTTCAAGAAACATAGAACGATTCGATTGCGGAAGCAGACTCGACCTTACACTTTGCCTCGCCTACCACTTTGCTTTGCGGCGGAATCACTCCGCCGAAGTTAAGAAGGGGATGCGCCACACTCCCTCTGCCAACAAGCGTACCGGGGTTTAAAACGCAATTACAGCCAATCTGTACCTGATCTCCTATGATTGCTCCCATTTTTTTCAGACCGCTCTTTACCCTTCCTGTCTCCAGAGAAATACTCACTTCACGCCGATCGAAGCGCAAATTCGCACATTTGACGCCGGCCCCCAAATTCGTTTTTGACCCCAGAATCGAGTCCCCTACGTAAGTAAAGTGGGCGGCCGCTGCAGAGTCAAGAAGGATAGAATGTTTGATTTCAGCGCCATGCCCGATAGCGCAATGATCGCCGCAGATAACGCCGTCTCGCACATAGGCGCCGCTGCGCAAAATACATCCCCGTCCAATGATGCAAGGTCCTTGAATATAGACTCCCGGTTCGATCACAGTTCCCTTGCCAATAGAAATGGTCTCTGGCCTGCTTAAATAAACGCCCTTTGGAATTTTCACCTCGATCAAGTATTCAATTTGCTTCAAATACTGTTCCAGGATGAGTAACGGATACCAAACAGGCTTATCCTCATGCCAAAGAGTTGCGTGGACAAAGCGTCCGAATGAAAAATATTCTTTAAACGCATTCATAGCTTAAGAGAGTATATCAGGCAGCCCCGTCTCCCCACAACCTCTATTGAATCATTAAATATATGTATAGAGAACTCCTCTTCTTCGTATCTTGTGGAAATGTTGACAAGCCACCCGAAGCCTGGAGACAAAAAAATCTGTTCACAACTTGTCGACAGCTTGTTCAAAAGAGAGAAGTTTTGCACAACAGACTCTCTCATCAACAAGTCCTGAACACCTTTTGAACAGGTTTTAAACAATCTCTTGCGCCTCCTCGTTGCTCAATTTTTGAATACCTTGCCACAGCCGTAACCGCGCAGGGAGAGCAAAATGCTCGCAATTTCAGAAGGAATGGATGGAAGTGGGTGAACACCCAGGCATTAATGCCTGGGATTGTAAGTTAGGCCGAGCTTCGACTCGGCCTAACATTGTTTTGAAAATACCCAGCCCTCAAGGGCTGGGTTTCCCGCCTCGGGATGAAATGTCCTAAAGCATATTGAGAAAAAAGATTTTAAACAACTTAGCCGTAGAACCTAGAGGCTTTGACACAGCCGAAATCCCAATTCTTGAAGCACGTTCGGTATATACCCGTTCCACCTCGAAGGCGCCCAAAGCAAATCGATTCAAATTCTCTCAAATCGAGTAAAACAGCGCGGTCAATATTAAGTCAATATTGACCGCGCGATGATCAATAGGAGATAAACAAGATAGCCCAGCTTTGGCCTTGGTGAATTGTGGTGCTGTTCCTCCATGACCCTTCTTATCGACGGTGTGCTTTAAGAATTTTTGCCAGCAGGACGATGACTGTCGCCAGTCCAACGAGAACCAAAACATCAAATGTGTACATCAATGTGTGATGCTTTTGCATTTCTTTCATCATCATGCCGTTCATGGAATCTTTCATCATCATTTGAGTTTGCATTGTATCTTGATTGTCCATGGAAATTCTCCTTTATTTGCTTTATTCTCCAAATAAATGAATTAGTTTTAAACTGCCAGAGAAATAGGTGTGTTATATTTTTGTATTTCTAAGTCTAAGAGAATTAGCGATAACCGAAACTGAGCTGAACGCCATGGCGCTACTTGCAATGATAGGGCTTAGCAGAAGTCCAAATACAGGATAAAAAATTCCAGCGGCAATTGGCACGCCCAAAACATTATAGATGAAAGCGAACCAGAGATTTTGTTTGATGTTGCGAAGGGTGTTATGGCTCAGGCGTTTGATGCGAGCTATCCCTCTCAGATCGCCTTTGACTAGAGTGATACCGGCACTTTCCATGGCAATATCGGTACCCGTTCCCATGGCAATTCCGACATTGGCTTGAGCTAGCGCCGGAGCATCGTTGATCCCATCTCCTGCCATTGCTACAACATGTCCCTCTGATTGAAGGCGTTGTATGATTTTGTTTTTGTCTTCGGGCAATATTTCTGCTTCAATTTCATCAATCCCAAGGGTTTTCCCCACAGCCGCTGCTGTGATTTTATTATCTCCGGTTACCATGACGATCCGGATGTGATCTTTGTGAAGCATTTCAATAGCTTCATAGGTAGATTCTTTGATCACGTCTGCTACAGCGAGTATTCCTATCGCTTTGCCATTCAGTGCCAAATAAAAGACGGTTTGCGCTTTTTTACGTAACTCTTCAGATTTTTCCAGGGCTGATGAAAGATCTATTTTTAAGTCTGTAAAGAGTTTTTTGTTTCCAATTGCAGCCTCGCCTTGCTGTACTTTTCCAACAATCCCCTTTCCTTTGAGGCTTTGGAAATCTTTGATCGGAAATAAAGGGATGTTCTTTTCCTTTGCGGCGTTTACGATGGGTAAGGCCAATGGATGCTCACTTGCAATTTCTAAGCTAGCAGCAATTTGAAGGATGTCATTTTCATTTTTCTTCGATAGACTAATCACTTTTGTCAGTTTCGGCTTCCCTTCCGTGAGCGTGCCTGTCTTATCTATGACAACCGTATCAACTTTTGCCATTGTTTCGAGAGCTTCTGCATTCTTGATCAGAAGGCCAGAAAGAGCACCTCGCCCGACGCCAACCATAATGGACATGGGAGTTGCCAGCCCCAAGGCGCAGGGACACGCAATAATCAAGACCGTGACAGCGTTGATGAGTCCTAAACCAAAACTAGGTGCTGGGCCAAAAAATCCCCAAATGAAGAAGGTGAGAATTGCGGCGATTGCCACAGCAGGAACAAAGTAAGAAGAAACGACATC